>NZ_JAMBLP010000004.1:0-291242 GCF_023336985.1 Marseilla massiliensis
CTGTATCCCCGCCTGCGGCCCCGGCCGCGCATCCCATCCCCCAGGTCTGCCTGGGGCGGCCACGCGGGCCGGATTGCTCCATTGCGCCGGCCAATCTACCCAATCCTCTTTCCCACATACCATGCTGCCGCTTTGCAGTTTTGCAGCCCGCCGCCGCTTAGCAATGACAGGATTCGGTTTGCATGCTAATTTGTTGATGCCTGGATTTTATCAGAGCGACTGCACTTCTGCAGGTTAGAATCATGGTTGGCAGTTCCGTTTGGGTTAACTGTCGGATGTGCGAACATGAGGTCACGCTTTAATGAAACCATGACAACACGGCTTAGCAATGTTGTCCGGCTGTTGGCGGCATACATGCATGACAAAGTTGCCACATATTATTATTAATGTAACACGCAGTAAGCTGCAATTATTATGATTATAATCAATATATTTGGTTTGTTGATATAATATATTCGATTGATGTGAGTTGCATCATCAGCAAAACCATATCTGAAGCCTTGATTTTACGTATATCAGTTAATCTGAATCTGAAATGCATGACTATGTATTCCCATCAATCCTGTTATAGAAATACTATGTGATTTTACGATAGCAATTATGATAGTATTGCGTTTGCATTGTTTCCCATTATCGAGAGTATTACACAGTACCCATTTATCTGATATTCGGGCTAAAATATTGATAATCAGGTTTGTAGGAAGTGCTAAATCTCTTAATTTTCTTCAAAAAATTTGGTGGTTAAAGCTGTTTTTTGTAATTTTGCACCCGTAAATAAATCCAGATGACATTGTAAGTTCCCGAGTGGGAATAGTCATCTAAAGAGTATTAACTGGAGAAAGCGCAGATTGATTTTCTCTTTCAGTCGCGCTGCGGGATGCACCTTTGAATCCTATCTCCATAAATTAAATGATAATGAAGAGAATAACAAAGATTGTAGTTATCGCTTTGTTAGTCCTTGTTCCTTCCGTTGCTTCAGCAGAGGATAACATTCAGGCTTCGGACTTTAATTGGGAACCTGTGATGGAGGCGATAATTCAAGTTGAGAGTAGTGGAAACCCTAATGCGAGGAGTGGAAGTTCGTGTGGCGCGATGCAGATAACCCCTATCCTGGTGAAAGAGTGCAACCAGATTCTCAAGCGTAAAAAGAGCAAGAAGCGTTTCACATTGCGCGATCGATTCAGTGTTGCTAAATCAAAGGAGATGTTCCTGTTGATACAGTCATACTTCAATCCCGGCAACAACATCGAGAAGGCCATACGTTCTTGGAATGGAGGTATGAATTACAGTGTAAAGCGAACGCAGCGTTACTTTGACAAAGTGATGAAAGCAATGAAGTGATTAATTTTAAACAATGTTGCGGCCATGACGCCCTTGCGGCGTTATGGCCGCAATTTTTTTGCAGAGTGTGAACGGCATGTTTGGTTTACAGCTTCCATCTCATGGATTGATGTTATGGGATAGTCACAATGAACTAAAAAAATGTAAAATACGGCATTCGTTCATTCATAAGATGTAACTTTGCACGTAAAACAGATTTATAGATGAACACTATTTCAAGATGTTTATGTGCCTGTGCCGTAGCTCTTGCGGCAAGCGCAATTGCGGCGCAGGATGTGACATATAAGCCTTTCAAGCACTATACAGACCGCGTGGCACAGTTTGCCAAGATGCCGCCCGTAGACAGTTGCGACATAGTGATGCTTGGCAACAGCCTAACCGAGTTTGGCGGCGATTGGGGAAAGCTGCTCCATTCGCCGGTTGTTGTCAATCGCGGCATTGCCGGTGATGATGCAACAGGCATATACCATAGGTTGCGCCAGATTTTGCCAGGCAGGCCGCGCGCAATATTCCTTATGGTCGGGATAAACGACATAAGCCATGGCTTGACAGCTTCACAAGTGGCCAGCGCGGTGGAAAAGGTCATTGCGGCAATAAGGCGAGAGTCGCCATCGACAAAGCTCTACGTTCAAAGCTTGTTGCCTATCAATGAGTCGTTTGGCAAGTGGAAGCTGCTTGAAGGCAAGACGGGAGTCGTGGGCGAGGTCAACAGCCTTTTGTACGCCTATTGCAATGGCAAGGGCATTGCCTATGTAGACCTGTATTCCAAGTTTGTAAGGCGTGGCACCAACACCCTTCGTCGTGAGTTGACCACAGACGGTTTGCATCTGTCGGCCCAAGGTTATAAGCTGTGGGCATTTGAATTGCGCCGCCACGTAATGCAGCTGACACGCTGACCATCAATCATTTTGCCCAATGACATCAATCTTGGCTGTGCGGAGAGTGACTTTTCCGTGCAGCCGTTTTCGTTTGTCTGCATAGTGATTCCATGATTTCGGACGGGGCATATAAATAAAATAAAGCGCAAGATATTGGTCTTGCGCTTTCACTGTGTTGCGGAGGCAGGATTCGAACATGCGACCTCCAGGTTATGAGCCTGGCGAGCTACCAACTGCTCCACTCCGCGATGTTATTTCTTAATTGCGAGTGCAAAGGTACTGCTTTTTTTCTTCATGTGCAAATATTACGCCCATCTTTTTGCATTTATTTGCAAAAAACAGGTTGATATGGCCATTTTGGGGCATTATTATTGGCGTTTCGACCAGTCTGTTGGCGTTTGTCGGCAAAAAGGCAAGGCTGGTGGCGATGACAAATGAGCGTCGTTTTCAAATGTGCTAATGTTTGTTTTTTATCTGGCATTTATTTGCTCAATTGAAATATAATTAATACTTTTGCACACGTCAAAATCAATGTGCAAGACCATCAGCATTAACCCATTAAAGGAGAATTGTGTATGTCGATATTGAAGACGAGGCAGAAATTAGTGGACATTGCCCGCCAGCTTTTCGCAAAGAAGGGCATCGAAGGCACTACAATGAACGATATTGCCGTGGCTTCGGGCAAAGGGCGTCGTACGCTCTACACATACTTCAAGAGCAAGGAGGATGTATATTATGCAGTGATTGAGTCGGAGTTGGAGCGCCTGTCGGACAAACTCGACGAGGTGGCAGCAAAGAAGACAAGTCCGCAAGACAAAATCATAGAGCTGATATACACCCATCTGAGCATGATCAAAGAAACCGTTGTGCGCAACGGCAATCTCCGGGCCGAGTTCTTCCGCAACATATGGATGGTCGAGAAGGTGCGCAAGAAGTTTGACGAAGACGAAATAGAGCTCTTCCGCAAGGTCTATGCCGATGGCAAGGCCGAAGGCGAGTTCGACATAGACAACATCGACCTTGTGGCCGACATCACCCATTATTGCATCAAGGGGCTCGAGGTTCCTTATATATATGGGCGTCTGGGCCACGGCATGACAGAAGAGATGAGCCGTCCGCTCGTGGCCAAGGTGGTCTACGGTGCATTGGGCAAGCGTCTTATAAAGTAACTCCCCGGCGGCACTGCCGGGCAAGTAGCCAAACAGCAAAACCAAACTTAAAAACAACATTAGATATGGGAATTTTATCAGGTAAGACAGCTTTGATTACCGGAGCTGCGCGCGGCATAGGCAAGGCCATAGCGCTCAAGTTCGCTGAAGAAGGTGCAAACATCGCATTCACAGACCTCGTTATCGATGATAACGGCAAGGCCACCGAGGCCGAGATTGCCGCCAAGGGAGTGAAAGTGAAGGGATACGCCAGCAATGCTGCCGACTTTGCACAGACCGAAGAGGTGGTTAAGCAGGTCAAGGAGGAGTTCGGCTCGATAGACATCCTTGTCAACAATGCCGGCATAACCAAAGACGGGCTCATGCTGAGAATGACCGAGGCCCAGTGGGATGCAGTCATCGCGGTCAACCTCAAGAGCGCGTTCAACTTCATCCATGCTTGTGTGCCCGTCATGATGCGCCAGCGCAAGGGCTCAATCATCAACATGGCATCGGTGGTGGGTGTGCATGGCAACGCAGGCCAGAGCAACTACGCCGCTTCCAAGGCAGGCCTCATAGCCCTTGCCAAGAGTGTAGGCCAGGAAATGGGCCCCAAGGGCATACGTGCCAATGCCATAGCCCCCGGCTTCATCGACACGGCCATGACCCAGGCTTTGCCGGACGACATACGCAAGGAGTGGATAAGCAAGATACCTTTGCGCCGTGGCGGCAATGTAGACGACATTGCCAACTGCGCAGTCTTCCTTGCATCAGACATGTCGAGCTACATCTCCGGCCAGGTAATCCAGGTTGACGGTGGAATGAACATGTAAAAAATAGAACATAGACAGTCGTAAACATCAATCCATGACTTATGGTCGTCGTTACGCACAGCTTAGCGCTTGCCACGGCGGTTGTGGGTCATGGATTGCTTTTTTCGCCCCTTAGCTGTTGCCTCAGCTTTCGTTTGTTGAGTTGGCAAACTGCCGTTGGTGATGGCAATGCATGTCGTTTTATATTAATATCCGCAGCGCCCTTGCAGAGCAAGGTGTGCCGTGGAGGCGTCGGCAAACGCGGGTGCAGGCATGCTTGCCGCATCGGTGCCCTTTGCACCCTGCTGAACGTACGGGCATGGGCGCTCTGGAGGCTGCACGCGCGCATGTGATTTGGGTTTAATGAATATCCCCATTCTGCCAAATGCGAGTAGTCATGAAGGGTTAGAAGGCGTTATCGGGGAGTTATAATGAGTTGTCGCCCGCAGCGCTCGTTAATGCATCCGGCAGGCAATACCCACTAAGGCAGTTGTATGCCAACTCCGGGCCACCGTAAGGAAGCCCGACTACCGTAAGCTCTCAACAACTGCCTGGCAATTTGCGCGCATTCATTTTAATTTTTTATAGATGTTTGTCTGAAAACAAACTATTATTATTATATTTGCAACAACAAGCGCTCTGTGGCTATTGGCGATGGCCGTAGGGCAGCAAACCGATTTGAAGTTTTGAAAGCATGTGGCGTTTAATGCACGGTTGTTTATTCGCCAAGGTTAAATCTATGAACTGATGCCTACTGACAAGAAAGCGAATGTAGGATATGATGCTCTATATGAACATTTGTTCAACCGCCATGGCAAAGCGTCTCTTCCGGCGCCGGCCGGAGAGCCAGCCGGGCTGTTGGACACAGTGAGTACTGACAAAAGGATTGTCGGGCGCCATGCACAGGCAATGTATGCATGCCCGGAAAAAGAGTTTGGTTATGAGTAATGGTAGCATTGTTGAGATGACATTGACAGCACAGCAGCAGCGTGTGCTCGACAAAGTCGACGAGTTTATGAAGGGCGATGCATCGGTCTTCATCCTATGTGGTTATGCCGGCACAGGCAAAACCACTATGGTCAAGCATATTGCCGACCATGTTTCACGGTTCCGTACCGTGGCGTTGATGGCTCCCACCGGCAGGGCCGCACGTGTGCTCAGCGAGAAGACAGGCTATGCTGCAACCACAATACACAAGGCAATATATAGCGGGGCGGCACTGCAAACCACAGAGGCAGAGGATATGGCCAATGCCAAATACCGGCTGTGTTTTCCGATAAGCAATACAAGCGAGATGGTAGTGGCAATTGTCGACGAGGCCTCCATGTTGTGTTCGCGAAAAAAGGAGCAGGAGCTGTTTGTGTTTGGCACAGACAACCTGATGGACGACCTGCTGACCTACGTGCGCCCCGCGTCGGGTGGCAAGGTCATATTTGTTGGCGACCCAATGCAGTTGCCGCCGGTGGGCGAAACCGTTTCGAATGCACTTTCAGCCGACTTTTTTGCCGGCAAGGGCCTGAAGGTGATGACGGCCGAACTTACCGAGGTGCTGAGACAGACGGGCGGGAGCGTGATATTGAATAACGCCATGCAGATAAGAGACCTGCTGAAGCAAGAAAAGCGCAACCGGATGGTCTTCGAGGAGCGGCAGGGCGAAGTAGAGTCGTTGCCGTCCGGCCGGCTGATAGACAGGTATATGGAGGCAAGGAGTGGGGCGCCCGGAAACGACAGTGTGATAATATGTTATTCAAACAGGTCGGCTTGCGAGTACAACAAGGAGGTGCGCAGGCGGCTGTACGGTGAGGACCAACCAGCTTTGAGAGCCGGCGATGTGCTTATGATAGTCCAAAACAATTACCTGCTCGAGCGCATGAACGGCGAGTTCGTCACCGTGCGGCACGTCGGCGAGACCGTAAGGCAGTCAGCACCTGTCTACGTCCAGGAGGGCGGCGTCAAGGTTCGCAAGGTGATAGAGATGGAGTTTGCCTACATACAGGTGCCCAACCCGCATGACGGCACGCAAGGCTGCATGTTGCTTCTTGACTTGCTCAATGACGGCAGGCCGTCTTTGGGTATAGACGAACAAAGGGCGTTGTTCATCAACTTCCGCATGCGCAATCCAAATCTCCGCCCCGGAACGCCCGGGTTTGCAGACGCCTTGAGGCAAGACCCCTATTTCAACTGCCTTCAGGCTAAGTATGGCTATGCCGTGACAGGCCACAAATGCCAGGGCGGAGAATGGGCATGCGCTTTTGTTGATTACAGCGGGCGCACCGGGCTGAGCGACGAATGCCTGCGTTGGGCGTACACTGCGACCACACGGGCACGCCGTTACCTTGGGTTTGTCAACCTGCCCCACATCACCCCTTTTGCAAGGTTCCGCATCGAGCCGATACGGCAGTGCTCCAAGATAAGCGAGGAATGCAGGGTCTTCGGCAGTGTCGACCGTTCACCGTTCCACGATGCCAATGCCCCGGTATACCTGCATGCTAAATGGATGTGCATAGACGCCAACCTGAAATTGACGCCATACAGTATAGACAGGGTTGAAAGCCGGCCATACCAAGAGATTTATTACATAACCACGCCCGACGGCATTGAGCGTTATGACATAAGGTACAAGAAGGGCGGCATCTTCCTCAAGGCGGTGCCGCAAAGTGCCACTGCCCACAGTGTGATGGTGGGCATGCTGCTTGACGACGAGAATGCCATGCCGCTATATTTCGGCTATGAGCCCTCAGACGATACGCATGAGCAACTCTACAGCCTTGTGCGCTCAGCCTGCGACGGGCTGGGCGTAGCCATGACCAACGTCGTTGAGCACAGCGAAGACTACAGCGTGGCATTTTACTTTCGCACGTCGTGCAGCCACTCTTACATCAAGATTTATGTCAACGGCTCCGGATTTGTGACTTATGCCATGCCCATGTCGCTCATGGGGGCGGCCGACAGTGAGCTTGCCGCATTGATAGAGGAAATAAAACTTCATTTTGAATAGCCATGGCAACAGTTAAAGACATAACGGCAATGTGCAAGGCGGGCGACGTGGCCAAGGCCTACCAACAGGCTAAGGCAGACCTTGGCGAGGCGCCGCAAGACGTTTGGGCACAGCGTGAGATGGGGTGGGCATTGTATTACTTGCTCAAAACGGACTTGGAGAACAACGACCGCGGCGGATTCTTGGCACACGCCGAAGAGCTTGCGGGCCTGGATTTGCTGACCACATCGGGCGACGCTATGATGTTCAGCAACGTGTTGTGGAAAATGGCAGAGTTTGCCAAGACCGTGGCCCCGGGCTCATTGCATGAGATGGACAGCCTGTTTGGCCTTGTCGGCAAGTACACCTTTGCTCCGTCGAAAGGATATTCCTGCCTGCTGAAGTCGTGCTTGCGCCTTGGCCAATGGGAGCGCCTGGCCGATTTCATTGAGTGGTGGAACCTTGACAACCTGCAGCCCGACGACTTCGAGCAGTATAGATTGGAAAACGGAAAGAAAGCCATGTCGTTGGCCGAACAGGCCTACATAGGATATGCCAAGGCGTTGCTGCGCAAGGGAGACGTTGGCCGCATAAGCGCCTTCCTGCCTAAGATAGAGAAGCTGACCGAAGACTTTCCCGACATGATGTACCCCGGCTACTTCTGCGGCAAGCTCATGCTTGCCACCGGGGCGGCAAGGGATGACGCGCTGACTGTGGTGATGCCTTTTGCCAGAAAGAAGCAGTCGGAGTTTTGGATATGGCAGTTGTTGGCCGAGGTGTATTGCGACGACACGGAAAAAAGCATGGCCTGCCTGTTGCGTGCTGTTCACTGCAAGGCCCAGGAGTCGTTTCTTGGCAAGGTCAGGGTTCGGCTGGCGTCGGCATATCTGTCGCTCAACGACTACGGGCGGGCAAAGTTTCACATAGAGAAAACTGCAGGATGTTACACCCGGCAGGGGTGGCGGCTGCCCTACGAAGTGCAAGACTGGCTTAGGGCGCCGTGGATGCAAACCGCCGTTGCCGACAGCAGCAACGGGCTGGACTACAAGCGTATGACAGACGCCATGCTGTCTTATGGTACAAACGAGAGTGTGGCTGTCGTTACTCATGTCGACATCGCAGCCCGCCGCGCAGCCATTGTATATGGCGAGAAGAAACGCATGGTGGTGACGTTGCGCGACTTGAAAGCCCGGGTTGCCGAAGGAACTCTGCTCACACTCAACTGGGTGGCCGGGCCCGACGGCAAGACATGCGTTGTCGGTTCGAGGCTGTTGGACGCGGCCGGGTTTGGTGGCAACGGATATATCAAGCTGGTCAGTGGCAACATACGCAAGCCAGCCGACAAGCCCTTTGCCTTTATCGAAGGGCAGGGGGTGAGGTGTTTCATCACCCCGGCGACCGTCCGGAAGCACTGTCTGGCTGGCAACGAGGCTGCAACGGCCATAGCCGTGTATGATTATAACAAAAAGCGCGACGAGTGGTCTTGGCGGTGTGCGTCGCTAAAATGCAAGAGCCAATAGGCGTCGGTGCATTGTGCCAAGCCTGCTTCGGCCGGTTTCTGCTGTCTGTTGCCTGTGTTGGTGGTGGCGCGCAGCCTTGCCGGTGGCGTTCACGTGTTGTCGTGATGCCGTAGCATCGGCAGTCGGCCCGGCTGCCGTCAGCCGGACGGAAGTGTTTGGAAAACGTGGCGTTGACAAGGCTACATACTGCTTGCGGCGCTACCACCATGTCGGGGTGGTTCGGGCCCGGCTTGCTTCGGTGGCCCAAATAATGGGCCGATGCAATGATATTCTCGCGAAAAAAGAGTAATTTTGCATGGAAAACGAGCCGTGCGGTGCAGGCTTGTCGCCCTACGGTGGCTTGTGTGTGCCCTCAGGCCCATGCCGCAGCTTGATGTAGGCGCCATTGCCGCGGGCTGTCGGCACGGCTGGCCGGATGCCGGCATAAACATTTCAAGACAAAGATAAAATGCAAGTACTTTACGAAGACAATCATATCATCATAGTAAACAAGGCTCCGGGCGAGATAGTCCAGGGCGACAAGACAGGCGACCGCACGCTGGCCGACGACGTCAAGGCCTACATCAAGGAAAAATACGCCAAGCCTGGGCAGGTGTTCCTCGGCGTGGTCCACAGGCTCGACAGGCCCGTGGGGGGCGTGGTGGTGTTTGCACGCACGTCGAAGGCCCTGTCGCGGCTCAACGGCATGTTCCGCGACGGCGACGTCCACAAGACGTATTGGGCCATCGTGAGGCAGGCGCCGCGCCAGGCCGAGGCCACGCTCACCCACTGGCTTGTGCGCAATGAGCGCCAGAACAAGAGCTATGCCCACGACCGCGAGGTGGCTGGGGCCAAGCAGGCCGTGCTGCGCTACAAGACCATAGGGCGGGGCGACAACTACTCGTTGCTCGAAGTGACTCTCCTGACAGGCCGCCACCACCAGATACGCTGCCAGCTCGCGGCCATGGGCTGCCCCATAAAGGGCGACCTTAAGTATGGGGCTCAGCGCAGCAACCCCGACGGCAGCATCTCGCTCCTGGCCCGCCGGGTAGAGTTTGTGCACCCGGTTAGCCGTGAGCGCATAGTGGTCGAGGCCCCGTTGCCTGCCGACAGGCTTTGGCGCGAGCTTGCCGCGGGGGCCGTCGAGGGGTAGTTCTTGCTCGGGGCATAACCTCAGTCGGTAATGAAAACAAACATCCGGCGGTCGGCATGCAGTGGTTAAAGCCGTGTTGTCCATGCCTTTTCACATCGCCGTTTTTGCGTTACGCAGCGTTTTTCTGCCCAAGGCTTACGGTGTGTAAGCCATGGAGCTTGTTGTCGTAACCTTTAATGTTGGCGTGAGTTTGATATGATTCAATATGAATAAGTAGGTGTTCAAAATTAACCGATACAATAGACCTTGCAGTTGTCCTCTATATCTTTGCCACCATCTTGTGTGCCCTTTCGGGCCTCATACCAAAGTCTCATCGGTCGCGTAGCCCGCTACGCTCTCTCTTCGGACTTTGTCATGCATCTCCGAAATAGCGCACAATTGGATGGCAATTAATTTTGAACACCTACTTATCCGCAATTAGCCCATACCCGCAAATATGCAGCCGCAGACCTCTGCTTTTATTGTAGGTTATCAGTATGCGCCATGCCGCGTCACGAAACGGCATGTTTTGCGCCGTGACATGGCCTGTTTCAGCCCGTCAAACGGCACGAATTGAAATGCAAAACGGCACGTCTTGCAACTCATTGAGTGGCAGGGGGTTAGCTGAAAAGGGCGTTGCGGGTGGCTTTTACGGAAAAATGCTGACTACGGTGTGCGCCTTCCAACCGGCTTGTCTGGTATGGTCTGTTTGCTGATGTTCATTAATTCAAAATCGAGTAAGTTGCCCGTCTTTTACAAAACACAGGTCAACGGCGGGTTGCTTTCCAAATAATCGCACCCGGCGATGGCATAGGGCAAACTGTCAATGAATTTGTTTAAGGATTGCCGCCGGTTGAGTTCTGCCCGTGAAATATACCTCAACTCGTCGTCGGCCGTTTCCCTCAAGGCCCGCTTCTTAAGCGAGATTTTGTATACTACGCTAACGATGGCGTTCTTCCCTCAAAGGTCTGTCAATCTATATGTGCAGGTTCCGCCATGCGCCCGGCTGCGTGGAATCCTCGAAACTCATGCCGGTAAAGGTGTCGGCAAAACCTCCTTGATGACGAGGCCCAACGCCAAAAGTAACTCCTTCTCCTGTTCCACGAAACGGTTATCCAACGTATGCCTGTAGAATAAATGCGCCGTATGCTTGCAGGCATATTCATCTGAGAATATAGCTGTTGTCGCATAAATGTTTTGATTTGCCACTATTAATGAGCTGCCATTATAGCAATGCCGCTAATTTTCATGCGAACATTTAATTCATTAAATCAAACTCACGTAATATGATACAACGAAGTGCTCGGTTTCGTCTACAATTTGTTCTCCTTGTAATTGGTGTTTTGTTTCTTTAAATGTTTGGTGCATTTGTCTATTAACATATTTTGTCCGTCGATGAAATATGCATAACTTTGTGCAATAATCTTCGTGGATGGATTTTAAATATTCTGTATGAAGCACAACAACGAACTCGACTTTTCCAGAGCAGTTCTGATAGTCTTGGTCATTCTCGTCCATATTGTAAACTTTGGCAACCTGTACCCATTGGCTAAGAGTTCGATATTGGCGTTTATGATGCCAACGTTCCTATTCATCACAGGTTATTTGGTGAACATAGATAAGTCGATCAAGGATTTCCTTCGTTATCTACTGCAGATATTTCTGCCATATATAATATTTGTGATGGGCTACGCCGTCTTGTCGTTGTACCTGCCGGTACGCGATGGAATAGAAACGCTCGACTGGCCAACCATAGTCAATGTGCTTTGCGTAAAGTCCATAGGCCCGTATTGGTTTTTCCACACGATGATAGTATGTGGAACGATTTATTATACCGTGTTTCAAACCTTTCGCAGTCTCAGCACCGCTGCAAAATATTCACTGTTTGCGGCTGTGCTCATCGCCGTTGCGCTTTTGACGCCGATACTCAACATCAAAGCTGCTGTGTATTATTTCGTTGGCGTGGGGATAAGGCTATACGTTGGCGACTTCTCCCGTGTGTATGTAAAAAGCCTGTTGGGCTGCTTTGCCATTCGGCCTGCTTATATCCAATCCGGCCTTCCACGATTGGGGCTCAATATCCATCCTTATCTGTGCGGTTTGCTTCTTGTGTTTCTCCTCGTTTCTATTCACTTTCTTCAAAGGTCGCGCCAAGACCGTGGCCGAATATATAGGCAGGAACACTTTCCCAATTTACGTTTTCCATCCGATATTCACCATGCTGTCCAAGTTTTTGCTTCCCTTCTTCCGGTTTGAGCCAACAGGACTGTTGCATGCTTTCTTTACCATCGTAATGTGCATCGCCGGTAGCCTGTGCATGGCAAAGCTCATGGACCGTACACGTTTGTCATTCCTTTTGGGGCGTAAAAGAATTCTTAGATAACTCCAATGGCACGTCAGGCGACCGTCTGTTTGTTTTGTTATCATTTAATGGCATGCTGTTTTCATCAGCTCGCTTCTTCAGTCGCGTTGTCTCAACGTAACCCATGGCATGTTCTATCGAAGAGATTGGTCTATAAGTAGGTGTTCAAAATTAATTGCCATCAAATTGTGCGCTATTTCGGAGATGCATGCCAAAGTCCGAAGAGAGAGCGTAGCGGGCTACGCGACCGATGAGACTTTGGCATGCGGCCCGAAAGAGCACACAAGATGGTGGCAAAGATATAGAGGACACCTGCAAGGTCTATTGTATCGGTTAATTTTGAACAGCTACTTATGCTTTGCAACATTACAATGCCTTTTGGGGCTGTAATGACAGCGGCGGCCGCTTTGTCAGGCTTGCAAAGCATTTCATTGCAAGGGACGGACTGCTCCTCCACGCTCTTTTTTTGATGTGAAAGTGTTTGCTTTCGATATTTTTCCTTACCTTTGTAAATACAAACGGCGGCACCATACAATCGGAATCAGGCATCTTGTCATTTCGTCCGGTTTGCTGTGACCGGCGCTTTGAAAGCACGTAACACCTTATAAGTGTGAATAAGCAAATGAAAAGGTTATTGTACTGGATATTGGGCATCCTGCTGTTTCCCGTGGTTCTTTTCATTGTTCTGGCGGTTTTGCTTTACATACCGCCGGTTCAGAACTGGGCCGTGCAGACCGTAGTGTCGTCGGCATCGGAAGCCACGGGCATGGACATCAGCGTGCGCCGCGTGTCGCTGGTGTTTCCGCTCGACATTGGTGTCGATGGATTCAGGATGACCCAGCGCAACGACTCGTTGCCGCAGGTGCGCGACACAATTGCCGACGTGGGCCGCCTGGTGGTCGACGTAGGCCTTGGCCAGTTGCTTCGCAGCAGGCTGACGGTCGACGCCCTCGAGCTCACCGACGCCCATGTCAACACCGCCGGTTTCATCGCCACCACCCGCGTGCGCGGCCGCATAGGGCGGCTTAGCCTTCACAGCCGCGGCATCGACCTCCGATCGGGAACGGCCGAGGTCAACGATGCCAGGCTCGCCGATGCCGATGTGGTGGTGGAGCTGTGCGACACGGTGGTTCCCCCCGACACCGCGTCGGCCCCCACGCCATGGCGCATTAACGTAGACCGGCTGGCCATAGAGCGCACCGCCGTGGCAATACACACGCCGGGAGACACCATCAGCGTAAGGGCGCGCACCGAAAGGCTCACCGCCGCCGCCGCCGTAATAGACCTTGAGCGTGGCCGCTATACCGTGGGCACGATAGAGTGGGCAGGCGGCACGGTGGCGTTCGACAACAACTTCGCCCCGCGTGCCGACGGCCTCGACCCCAACCACATAGCCCTGAGCGGCATAGCCATAGGCATTGACTCTGTGTTCTACGAGTCGCCGCAGACACGGCTCAACCTGCGTTATTGCCGCATGGACGAGAAGAGCGGCATAAGGCTTTCCGACCTGAAGGGCCGGGTGCTCATGGACTCCGTGCGCCTGAGCCTGCCTTCGCTATCTTTGCGCACGCCCGACTCCGACCTCAGGGCCGAGGCGTCGGTGGACTTCAGCGCCATGGATGAGCGCAACCCGGGCAAGATAGACCTGCGCTTGCTGGCCTCGGTGGGCAAGCAAGACATCATGCGCTTTGCCGGGGGGCTGCCGGGGCAGTTTGTCAGGGCATACCCCGACAGGCCGCTTACGGTGCGTGCCACAGTGAGCGGCACCGTGCGCGACCTTGACATTGCCGGCATAGATGTCAGTCTGCCCACTGCCTTCAGGCTGTCGGCGTCGGGCAAGGCCCACAATGTGACCTCCGCCGACCGCTTGCGTGCCGACGTCAGGCTCACCGGGCGTACGGAAAACCTGGCCTTCGTCACAGCTTTGGCCGGGCCCCAACCGGCCTTCCGCATACCCCGTGGCATAGCTCTTGATGGGCGTGCCACCGTAGACGGCAACGCTTATTCGGCAAGGTTGTCGGCGCGCGAGGGCGTCGGGCAGCTGACGGTCGACGGCCGTTTCAATGCCGCCACCACCGCCTATGAGGCCCGTCTGGCCGTTAACGGTCTCAATGTGAGCCATTTCCTGCCGCAAGACTCTGCTTTCACCGTATCGTGCAGGGCCGAGGCTGCCGGCCGGGGGCTCGACTTCCTGTCGCCGTCGAGCCGGTTGCGCGCCAAGCTGGCTGTAGATACGCTGGCATACGGGTCGCTCGGGGTGGGGCGGCTTGAGGCCGGTGCCACGCTCAGCGGCGGCAAGGGGCACGTCAGCGTGGCCGGCACCAATGCCCTGTTCGACGGCAGCGTCGATGTTTACGCGCTGCTCAACCGCCGCAAGGTGCAGACTACGCTCGTGGCCGACCTGCGCAATGCCGACCTCTACCGCATGCACCTGACAGGGCAACCCCTTTCCACCGGCATCTGCGCACACCTCGATTTCGCGTCGAACCTGCGCCAGACGCACATGCTCAAGGGCTCTGTGGCCGACATAAGGATAGAGAGCGGCAAGATGAAGTTCCACCCCACAGACATCAATGTCGACCTGTCTACAAGCCCCGACACCACGTGGGCCATGGTAAGCAGCGGCAGCCTCGACCTGAGGCTGGCGGCGCGAGGCGGCTATGAGGCCATCATGAAGCACGTGGAGCGCATCATGGCCGAGGCCGAGCGGCAGCGCAAGGACAAGGTGATAGACCAAGACAGGCTCACGCAACTGCTGCCTTACCTGCAGCTGAGGCTGGCCAGCCGCGACGGCAACCCGTTTGCCAACTTCCTCAAGACCAAGGGCGTGGTGTTCGACGACCTCTTCCTAGGCCTCAACTCGTCGCCCGAGCGGGGCCTCAACGGCAACATGCACCTCTATTCGCTCGTGGCCGACAGCACCATGATAGACACCGTGAGGTTCTACGTGGCGCAAGACTCGGCCTCGCGGCTGCGCTTCGTGGGGCGCGTACACAACCGCAAGGACAACCCGCAGCTGGCTTTCACCACTCTTCTAAACGGCTATTACTTCGAGACCGAGGCCGGGCTCGACGTCAAGTTCTACGACGCTGCCGACAGCCTGGGGGCGTATCTCGGGGCAAGGGCCGAGATGTGTGACAGCGGAATCAATGTGCGCCTCACGCCCGACAAGCCAGTGCTGGGATACAAGGAGTTCACCCTGAACACCGACAATTACATATTCCTGGGCCGCGACAGGAGGGTGCATGCGCGCGTCGACCTCATTGCCGACGACTATACGGGCGTGAAGATTTACACGGAAGACAGCAATCCCGATGTGCTTCAAGACTTGACGGTCAGTCTCAACAAGTTCGACTTAGGCAAGATTACGGCGGTCTTGCCGTTCGCACCGAGCATAGGGGGGCTGCTCTTCGGCGATTTCCACATCATACAAGACAAGGAAGAGAAGCTGACGGTAATGTCCGACCTTACCGTAAACGACTTTTCGTATGAGCATAGCTACATAGGCAACGTGGGAAGTGAGTTTGCCTATCTCATGCGCGACTCCGGGTCGCACTTCGTTGGCGCACGCCTGAGCCACAACGACGCCGAGGTGGGCCTGCTGCGGGGCAAGTACACCGATGCCGACGGGGGCCGCATCGAGGCCACATTCAACATGAAGCGCCTGCCGCTGGCGCTGGCCAACGGCTTCATACCCGACCAGATAATAGCCTTGTCGGGATATGCCGACGGCGAGCTGACGGTAAACGGGGGGCTTGACAAGCCGCAGATAGACGGCGAGATATACCTCGACTCGTCGTACATCACGAGCGTTCCCTACGGCCTTAAGCTGCGCATGGACAACGATCCGGTGCGCATCGTGGGCAGCAACCTGCTTTTCGAGAACTTCACGCTGTACTCACACAACAACAACCCGCTCAACATCTACGGCAACGTCGACTTCTCCGACCCCTCACGGATGACGCTCGACATGCAGATGAGGGCTCGCAACTACCAGCTTATCAACGCCAGGAAGCGCCCGAGCTCGGTGGCTTACGGCAAGGCCTTTGTCAATTTCAACGGCCGCATGAACGGGGCTCTCGACAGGTTGAGCATGAGGGGGCAGCTCGACGTGCTCGGGACGACCGACCTGACGTATGTGCTGAAAGACTCGCCCCTAAGCTCCGACGACCGCTTGAGCGAGCTTGTGACGTTTACCGACTTCCGCGACACGACCAAGGTTGTGAAGAGCAGCGCCCCGCAAATGGGCGGGCTCGACATGGAGCTGATGCTCAACATAGAGCAGGGAGCGCGCATCATGTGTGCGCTCAACGCCGACCAGTCTAACTACGTCAACCTCGAGGGAGGCGGCGAGCTGCGCCTCGTTTACAACGACATAGACAACTTCCAGCTCTACGGGCGCTACACGCTCAACGAGGGAGAGATGAAGTACGCCCTGCCGATAATCCCGCTAAAGACCTTCCATATACAGCAGGGCAGCTACATCGAGTTCAACGGCAATGTGATGAACCCGCGACTGAACATTGCCGCCACCGAGCAGGTGAAGGCAAACGTGCCGTCGGAGTCGGGCAGCAGCCGCACTGTGCTGTTCGACTGCGGCGTTAAGGTGACCAAGACGCTGCAGGACATGGGCCTGGAGTTTACCCTCGACGCCCCCGAAGACATGACATTGAAAAACGAACTGGCGGCCATGAGCGTGGAGCAGAGGGGGAAGATTGCCGTAACGATGCTCACCACGGGCATGTACCTGGCCGATGGCAACACCGGGGGCTTCTCGATGAACAATGCGCTCAACTCGTTTTTGCAGAGCGAGATAAACAGCATCACCAACAGCGCCATGCAGTCTATCGACATGAGCGTGGGCATGGACCAGAGCTCCGACGCCTCGGGCAACACCCGCACCGACTACTCTTTCAAGTTTGCAAAGCGCTTCTGGAACAACCGTTTCAGCTTCATCATTGGCGGCAAGGTGTCGTCGGGCTCCGACAATGCGGCGTCAGGCACCCAGAACGAGGCGTTCATCGACAACGTGTCGCTCGAGTACAGGCTCGACCAGACGGCCCAGCGCTATGTAAGGCTGTTCTATAACAAGAACGCCAACGACCTGCTTGAAGGCGAGATCACGGAGTATGGCGCCGGTTTCGTATGGAGAAAGAAGATGGCAAGCCTAAGCGAGCTGTTCGACTTGCGCAGCAAGAAGCGAAAGCAACGCGAGAGGGCGGAACAAGATTCGATTAAAAGCAATGAGAAAGACTATTGACATACTGCTGTCGGCTGTGGCACTTTGGGCGCTTGCCTCGTGCTCCACGACCAGCAACCTGCCCGACGACGATATGCTGTATACGGGCATGAAGAAGACGCAATACGTCGTGGCAGACTCTGATGCCAACTTTGACAACGTGAAAGACGAGGTCGAGGCGGCCCTGGCATGCAAGCCCAACGGCTCCTTGCTGGGCAGTCCTTACTACCGGTCGCCGCTACAGATAAAGCTTGCCGTGTTCAACAAGTATGCCAACGCCGACTCGAAGTTCGGGCGCTGGATGCGCGACAAGTTTGGCTCGGCGCCCGTGTTGCTCAGCTATGTGGCCCCCGAGACGCGCGCCCTCGTGGCCAAGAACCTGCTCAGGGCCAACGGTTACTTTGACGCGCAGGTGGCCTACGGCATCATTCCACAAAAGAACCCAAAGAAAGCCAAGCTCAGCTACATTGTCACCCCGGGCAAGCTGTACACCATCGACACCGTGAAGTATGTGGGCTACGAGCCGGCGGCCGACAGCCTGATACACGCCACGGCCGCGCAGAGCGGCCTGAAGCCCGGCAAGCCGTTCGCCACGGCGGCCCTCGATGCCGAGCGCAGCAGGCTGGCCACGCTGTTCCGCAACAACGGCTATTATTTTTACAGCGCGGGCCACGCCGTGTTCGTGGCCGACTCGGTGTCCAATCCCGGCAAGGTAGAGGTGCATGTGCAGCCGGCGGGGGGCATGCCCGAGCTGGCCAAGCGCAAGTGGTACCTGGGCCGTCTGCGCGTCAACCTCAGGCGCGACATGGGTGAGCAGCTCACCGACTCGTTCGTTCACCGCTACCTGTCCATCTATTTTGCCGGCCGCAGTGTGGGCAAGAAAATACCCATACGCCCGGGGGCTGTGCTGCGCGACGTAAAGCTGAGGCCGCGGCAGCTGTTCAGCCAGGATGCCTACATGGAGTCGGCCAACAACGTCAACAGCCTCGGCATGTTCAGCCTGGCCGACTTCTCGTTTGCACCACGCGACACTACAGCCAACTGCGACACGCTCGACATGACGCTCAACTGCGTGCTCGACAAGCCATACGACGGCTCGATAGAGGCCAACTACTCGCTGAAGAGCAACGACCGGACAGGCCCGGGCCTCGTGCTTGGGCTTACCAAGCGCAACGCCTTCCGCGGGGCAGAGAAGCTCACGGTAAACCTCAAGGGCTCATACGAGTGGCAGACGGGCAGGAAGGTGGACGGCAACAGCTCTAAAATCAACTCCTACGAGTATGGCGCCGACGTGTCGATAGAGTATCCGAGGCTCGAGACGCCGTTCAAGCTGTTCCGGCGCCACCGCTTTGCGTCGACGCCCTCGACGCTGTTCTCGCTTTCTGGCAACGTGCTCAACCGCGCCGACTATTTCAAGATGCTCACCGTCACAGGGGCAGTGACGTACAAGTTCCAGACTTCGCCCAACTCGATGCACGAGTTCAGCCCCTTCCTGCTCGACTACACCATGCTGAACCACACCACCGAGGCGTTCGACTCTATCATGGATGCCAATCCCGCGATATACGTGTCGATGCGCAATCAGTTTGTGCCGAAGATAAAGTACACGTACACTTACACCAGCCCTGCGTCATACCGCAACCCCGTGGCATGGGAGCTTAGCCTCACCGAGTCGGGCAACCTGCTCTCGCTGGGCTACATGGCTGCCGGCAAGAAGTTTAACGACAAGGAGAAAGACCTGTTCGGAAATCCGTTTGCACAGTTTGTCAAGGTCAGCACCTCGCTGCGCAAGACGTGGTCGCTGGGATACAAGTCGCAGCTCGTGGGCCACGTGGCCGCCGGCGTGCTCTATGCTTACGGCAATTCCGTGCGCGGCCCTTACAGCGAACAGTTCTACGTGGGAGGCGCCAACAGCATCAGGGCGTTCACCATACGCAGCATCGGGCCGGGCAAATATGTTGCCCCTTCGTCCACGTATTCATACCTCGACCAGACCGGCGACATAAAGCTCGAGATGAACCTTGAGTACCGTTTCAACATCTTCGGGAGCCTGTATGGGGCTCTGTTTTTCGACGCTGGCAACATCTGGCTGATGAAGAAAGACGAAAACCGCCCCGACGCCGAGTTCCGCTTCGACACCTTCTGGCGCCAGCTGGCCACCGGCACGGGCCTCGGCGTGCGCTACGACCTCGATTTCTTCGTGCTGCGGCTCGACCTTGGCATAGCCCTCCACGTGCCTTACGACACCGGCAAGAGCGGCTATTACAACATTCCGAAGTTTTCCGACGGGCTCGGGGTGCACTTTGCCATAGGCTATCCGTTCTGAGCAGCAAGCCCGCTTTGTCAGCATTATTTGCCGGAAAAAGCCACCAGCCTACCGGCTCAAACAGCTGCCGTGGCGGCGCTTGGGCCCCGTTGGAAGCCGCCTGAGGCCGTCGGGCAGGGCAAAACGGCAAGGATTGAAAAGCCAAACGACCCGTCTTGCTGTGCATTACATGCCGTTTTGCACAGCAATGCGGGTCGTTTGGCATACGGGTTTTATCATTTCCGGCCGGCCATACGGCCCGTTTGGCCCTCCCCGGTGACGTCTTCGGGCGCGGCAAGTGCCGCTGCTGCCGTCGCAACGCCCTTAGGCAGAGGACGTTGAGCTACGTGTTCCGAGAGCGGCGTATTTGCCGCCGAGATGGCGGAAGCCGGCGTCCGCTTCATTCTCACGGGGCATGTTGTAAACAATATTCACACCTGCGGGCCACGGCAACGGGGCGGGTGGGGCCGTGGGCGCGGGGCCCGGCAGCCACCACATTGGGCCCCCTGCGCTCGGCCGCCATGCCGCCTGCTGTTCGTTTTTTGCATTGCAGGCATGCCCCACCGGCGCTTCCGCCATGCCTGAGGCATCCGGCGTGACGCTTGCCGACGGCGTGGCGGGCTGCACCTTCGCCGCGGCCGGCGGCCAATGTGCCGGCAGTTGAATGCCATCGCCTTGCGCCCCGGCGTCATTCTGGGGTTAAATAATATTAACTATGCGGCCGCATTGCTCCACTCTCAACTATATTTGTTACTTTTGCATAAACTAAGCATCAAACTTAAGCAACTATAAATAACACCAAATATAAAAGATTATGAAACCAACATTGTTACTCCTGGCCGCCGGCATGGGCAGCCGCTACGGAGGGCTCAAGCAGCTCGACGGACTCGGCCCCAACGGCGAGACCATAATGGACTACTCTATCTACGATGCCATCAAGGCCGGATTCGGCAAGATTGTCTTCGTCATCCGCAAAGACTTTGAGCAGGATTTCCGCGAGAAAATACTGAGCAAGTATGAGGGTCACGTGCCGGCAGAGCTGTGCTTCCAGAGCCTCGACGCACTGCCCGAGGGCTTCAGCTGCCCCGAAGGGCGCGTAAAGCCGTGGGGAACCAACCATGCCGTGCTCATGGCCAAGGACGTAATACACGAGCCGTTCTGCGTCATCAACTGCGACGACTTCTACAACCGCGACGCATTCATGGTCATTGGCAAGTTCCTTTCCGACCTGCCCGAGGGCAGCAAGAACGCCTATGCCATGGTGGGATTCCGCGTTGGCAACACCCTTTCGGAAAATGGCACTGTGGCACGCGGCATTTGCTCGAAGGACGACAAGGGCAACCTGACCACCGTGGTTGAGCGTACGGAGATCATGCGCGTAGACGGCCCGATATGCTATAAGGACGAACAGGGCGCCTGGGTGCCCGTCGAGGACAACACTCCCGTGTCGATGAACATGTGGGGCTTCACTCCCGACTATTTCGAGCACAGCGAGGCATACTTCAAGGAGTTCCTGGCCGACCCGAAGAACATGGCCAACCCCAAGGCCGAGTTCTTCATTCCGCTGATGGTCAACAAGCTCATCAACGAGCAGACGGCTACGGTCAAGGTGCTAGACACTACGAGCAAGTGGTTCGGAGTTACTTACTCTGCCGACCGCCAAGGAGTGGTAGACAAGATACAGAGCCTCATCGACGAGGGCGTTTACCCCGCCAAGCTCTTCTGAACTTTGTTCTTAGGTTTTAATCGTAACACGCCCATGGAGCCCAGCGCAACGCCGCAAGTGCCCCGGGGCGTGTTTTTTTGTTTGCTTTCGGCTTGGGCGCTGTTGTAAGTTTGGTCCTGAAAGCACTTGTGCCCGCGTGCGGCGTTAGTCCCGGGCTGTCTGCGGGGCACAAGCGTAAACGCCGTAAATCAGCACGTCGTGGCGGCCGGCAATGCCGAAAGCTCATGGGGCTGCGTCGGGGCAAGGCGCCGGGCAAGGCGCGGCGGTGATGATGCGGGCGTTTGGGTAGCAAGGCAACGGCGCCGAACCAGGCGCCAGGCTGTCTGTCGACCGGCGGTGGTTAAAAATAATTAGCATTTTTTTAGGCCATAAAACGAAAAAGTATTACCTTTGCGCCCGAATTGGTTCCGGCGCCGATACCTCGCGCCCCGGATTAAAAGGGAATCGGGTGGAACTCCCGGACAGTCCCGCTGCTGTGAAGCTCCGCTTACGTTCTGAAAGGAAACTCAACGCCACTGGCCTTTACTTGTGTAAAGTTCGGGAAGGTTTCAGAAACAGGAGTCAGTCAGAAGACCTGCCATTCGGTTAAGGCTGTACCGGCCCGTGGGTTGGCCGGACAAGTATGTTGTTAATATAATAAGGATGATTAGAAAGGTTTTAGTAGCCAACCGTGGCGAGATAGCGGTACGTGTCATGCGCTCGTGCCGTGAGATGGGATTGCGCACGGTGGCTGTGTTCTCGGAGGTGGACCGCACCTCCCGTCACGTGATGTATGCCGACGAAGCCTATTGCATAGGCCCGGCAGAGTCGCACGAGAGTTATCTTAACATCGAAAAGATTATCGCCGTAGCCAAGCATTGCAAGGCCGACGCCATACATCCCGGCTACGGCTTCCTGTCGGAAAACGCCGACTTTGTGCGCCGTTGTGACGCCGAGGGCATCATCTTCATCGGCCCCACCGCCGAGACCATGGAGGAAATGGGCGACAAAATTGCCGCACGGAAGCGCATGTTGGCCGCCGGCGTGCCTGTGGTGCCCGGAACCACCGAGCCGTTGGGCAGTGCCGACGAGGCTTTGCGCATCTGCCGGGAAATAGGTTACCCCGTGATGCTCAAGGCATCTATGGGAGGCGGGGGCAAGGGCATGCGCCTCATACACAGCGACGACGAGGTGAAGGAGGCCTATGATGCCGCCCGCTCCGAGTCGCTGTCGTCGTTTGGCGACGACACAGTATACCTCGAGAAGTTCGTCGAAGAGCCCCACCACATCGAATTCCAGGTTCTCGGCGACTCGTATGGCAACGTTGTGCACCTCTTCGACCGCGAGTGCTCGGTGCAGCGCCGCAACCAGAAGATTGTCGAAGAGAGCCCGTCGCCGTTCCTCACGCCCGAGCTGAGGCGCGAGATGGGCGCCAAGGCGGTGGCGGCAGCCAAGGCCGTCGGCTACAGGGGGGCCGGCACGATAGAGTTTCTGGTTGACAAGTACCGCCACTTCTACTTCCTCGAGATGAACACACGCCTGCAGGTGGAGCACCCCATAACCGAAGAGGTGATGGGCGTCGACCTCGTCAAGGAGCAGCTGCGTGTGGCCGACGGCGAGAAGTTGCGCTTCCGCCAGGACGAACTCTTCCAGCGCGGCCACGCCATCGAGTGCCGCATCTGCGCCGAAGACACCGAAAACGGCTTCATACCGTGCCCCGGCGTCATCCATCAGCTGACAGAGCCCAACGGCATTGGCGTGAGGATAGACAGCTATGTGTACGAGGGCTACGAGATACCGCTGTACTACGACCCGATGATAGGCAAGCTGATAGTGTGGGCCGTCACCCGCCAGTATGCCATAGAGCGCATGAGGAGAGTGCTGTATGAGTTTAAGATAACGGGCCTGAAGACAAACATAAGCTACCTGAGGCGCATAATGTACGCCCCGGCTTTTGTCAAGGGCGAGTATGACACGTCGTTCCTTGAAAAATATTCACGTTCGTTGCAGCGTCCCAACGGCGGCAACGAGGAGATAGAGAACATGGCCATGGTTGCCGCCTACGTCGACTATCTGTTCAACCTTGATGAAAACACGCCCGTGCGGACGGTCGACTCGCGGCCCATCAGCCGCTGGCGCGAGTTCGGGTTGCAGAAAGGTGTGCTCAGGATATAACAGCGGCTGCAAGCCGTGGCCGGCGGTGCTGTAGGCGCGCCGGCCGGTGTGCGGGCCCTCGTTGGGCCCCCGGGCCATTGCCGCCGGGCAGGGCCGGGCATTACGGTGGCCCGCCTGCACGTTGGCCTATTAACCGTTTTAACTTAATAAGAAAATATGGAGATACACATAGGAGACCGTGTCGCCGACGTGACACTGGTCAGCAAGGAAGGCAACAGGGTGGAGCTTACCATCGACGGCAAGCCGGTTGTGGTTGACATAGTGATGGCCGAAAACGGCAGTTGCTCCATCCTTCACGAAGGAAACTCGTACAACGCCGAGCTCATAAGGGGCGAGGGTGGCAAGAGTTACGATGTAAACATGTTCTACCGCTCATACCATGTGGATGTGGTAGACACGCAGGCAAAGTACCTGCACCTGCGCAAAGACTCGTCGGAGCGCCAGTCGGACAAGATTGTGGCACCCATGCCGGGCAAGGTTGTAAGCATACCCGTGGCCGTGGGCGACAGGCTCAAGGCCGGCGACATAGCCGTGGTGCTCGAGGCAATGAAGATGCAGAGCAACTACAAGGTGAGCTCCGACTGCACCGTGCGCAGCATATTGGTGGCCGAGGGCGACTCGGTACAGGATAACCAGACGTTGATTGAATTGGACTTAAGCAAGGAAGAATGAACAGAGAAGAAGTATATGCCCGGTTTGAGGAACTGGACAAGAGGGCTGCCCAGGGTGGCGGGCTCGACAAGATTGAGAAGCAGCACGCTTCTGGAAGGATGACGGCGCGTGAGCGCATCGACATGTTGCTCGACAAGGGCACGTTTTGCGAGGTGGACAAGTTTGTGAACCACCGCTGCACCCGCTTCGGAATGGACAAAAAGCAGATACCGGGCGACGGCGTGGTATGCGGCTACGGAAAGATAGACGGGCGCATGGTGTTTGTCTATGCCTACGACTTCACCGTGCACGGAGGGTCGCTCAGCGAGACCAACGCCGCCAAGATTGTCAAGGTGCAGCAGATGGCGCTGAAGACCGGGGCGCCCATCATCGGCCTGAACGACTCGGGCGGCGCACGCATACAGGAAGGCGTCAGCAGCCTGGCAGGGTTCGCATCGATATTCTATCAGAACACCATGGCGTCGGGCGTCATACCGCAGCTCACGGCCATACTCGGCCCGTGTGCCGGAGGCGCTTGCTATTCGCCTGCCCTGACCGACTTCATTTTCATGGTCGACGAGAAGAGCCACATGTTTATCACGGGCCCCGACGTGGTGAAGGCTGTGACCAACGAGGAGGTGGACAAAGAGACTTTGGGCGGCGCCTACACCCATAGCAACAAGAGCGGGGTGGCCCACTTCATGTATTCGTCGGAGGAACAGACGCTCATGGAGATGCGCGAGCTGCTCAGTTTCCTGCCTCCCAACAACATGGAAGACGCCCCTGTGGCACAGTGCACCGACGACGTGAACCGCAAGGTGGAGAGCCTGCAGACCGTCGTGCCCGAAGACCCCAACCAGCCTTACGACATCAAGGACGTTATAGAGCCGGTGGTAGACGACAACTATTTCTTCGAGGTCATGCCGCACTTTGCCAAGAACATCGTGGTGGGCTTCGCACGGCTGGCAGGCCAGACCGTGGGCATCGTGGCCAACCAGCCGGCCTTCCTTGCCGGAGTGCTCGACATCGACTCTTCCGACAAGGCCGCGCGCTTCATACGCTTCTGCGACTGTTTCAACATCCCGCTCGTTACCATTGAAGACGTGCCCGGTTTCCTGCCCGGTACGGTGCAGGAGCACGGAGGCATCATACGCCACGGGGCCAAGATTGTTTATGCCTACGCCGAGGCAACGGTGCCCAAGGTTACCCTGATTACACGCAAGGCTTACGGCGGGGCCTACATCGTGATGTCGAGCAAGAACACCGGCGCCGACGTGTGCATGGCATGGCCACAGGCCGAGATTGCCGTCATGGGGGCCTCGGGGGCTGTGAACATTCTCTACCGCAAGGCGTCGGCAGAAGAGAAGGCCGCCGCCGCCGCTGCCTACGAGGAGGAGTTTTCCAACCCGTACCGCACGGCTGAGCGGGGGCTCATCGACGAGGTCATCATGCCTCGCGACACGCGCCGCAAGCTGATATGCGCCCTCGAGATGTGCCGCAACAAAAACCAGAGCAACCCGCCGAAGAAACACGGCAACATGCCGCTGTAGCAGCTGCGTCGGCAGATGCTTGTGCACGGGCCGCCATGCCACCGCCTCAAGGTGGCCGGGCGGCCCGTGTTGTAATGGCTTGGGGCATGTGGCAGGCGACTGATTTTGTCGTAATTTGTTACCGTGTGGCCCCGTCGGTGCAACCGCCTGGCACACAGCGCGTTGGCGCATGGGCGTGGTGGCGCTGCAAAACGGCCCCGATAGCCCTGCCAAACGGGCCGTCCGGGCTGCCCGGACGGCCCGTTTGGCAGGGCGATGCCGCCGCCGCGGCCCGGCCGCGCCGGCATTGTCGTGATTTGCGCCTTGTCCGGCTCCGGCCGGCTTTTGCCGCGCCATCCTGCCCGCCGGCATATTTTAATGCCGCTGATGACGTTTTTTGCCAATAAATAAGTATCTTTGCAGCTGTTATGCTTAAAGATTTGTTATCGCCTGCCGAATGCGGCATGCTGCGCTCACTTATAGACGGCGCACACAATATAGTGATTTGTTGCCACGTCAACCCCGACGGCGACGCCATAGGGTCGAGCTTGGGCTGGGCCGAATACCTGAAGACGCTCGGCAAGGAGCCCGCCATAGTGGTGCCCGACCAGTTTCCCGACTTCCTGCAATGGATGCCGGGCACGGACACCATAGTGCGTTACGACAGGCGCAAGGACGAGGCCGACGCCCTGTTTGCCGGTTCCGACCTGGTGTTCTGCCTTGATTTCAACCAGCCTTCGCGCACCGACGCCATGGCCGACGCCCTTGTGGGGGCTGCCGCGCCAAAGGTGATGTTCGACCATCACCTGGCTCCCGACATGCCCGGATGCGCACTCATGGTGTCGCGCACCGAGATGTGCTCGACGAGCGAGATTGTTTTCAGGGTGGTGTGGCAGCTCGGGGGCTTCGACAGGCTGGGGGCGGCATTCGCCGCGCCGGTGTATTGCGGCATGATGACCGACACGGGGGGCTTCACATACAACAGCACCCGCCCCGGCATATACTTCATTATAAGCCAGTTGCTGACCAAGCAGATAGACAAGGACAAGATATACCGCAACGTTTACAACAACTACAGCGAAAACAGGCTCAGGCTCGTGGGGTACGTGCTCTACCGCAAGCTCGTGGTAGACAAGGCGCGCCACGCCGCGTTCTTCACGCTCACACGGCGCGACCTGCTCGATTTCCACTTCATAAAAGGCGACGCCGAGGGACTGGTGAACATACCGCTGCAGATTAAGGGGCTCAAACTGTCAATATCGTTGCGCGAAGACCGCGACCGCGACAACCTCGTGTGGGTGAGCCTGCGCTCCGTCGACGACTTCCCGTGCAACAAGGTTGCCGAGATGTTTTTCAACGGGGGTGGCCACCTCAACGCCTCGGGCGGCAGGCTCAACTGCAGCATCGACGAGGCCGTCGAGATAACCAAGAGGGCCATAGCACACTTTGAACCGACGTTAAAGTAGCCTAATAATGCCCTTCGTTGCAAAGAATTTATTAACTTTGCCACGCTATTTTTCCATTACCCGCAGTGGCTGCCGCCGGCATGCAGGGCATTGGCGCCGAAGCGCCCGGGCCGCCACTGTGGACAAAATGTTTGAAACGACAATGAAGAAGACTTTTTATGCCGTGCTCGCCATGGTTGCCGTGCTGGCTTTGGCTTCGTGCAACGACTACGAGACCTATGGCGAGAAGAAAGAGAAAGAACAGGATGCGATAAACGCTTTCATCTCCGAAGAGGGGATAAAGGTGATAGGCGAAGACCAGTTTCATGCGCAGGGCGACTCCACCAGCGTCGAGGACAACGAGTTTGTATACCTCGACAACAGCGGCGTATACATGCAGATAGTGCGCAAGGGGTGCGGCGACGAGCTTGAGGAAAACAAGCAGGTCAACGTGCTGTGCCGCTACACCGAATACAACATACTCGACCGGGCCATGCAGACCCGCAACGACTACGACGCGCGCAATTACGACAAGATGACCGTTGTGCGCACCGGGGCCACCTACACGGCCTCGTTCGTCAGCGGGGTTATGTATTCCACTTATGGCTCTTCGGTGCCTACAGGCTGGCTGGTGCCCTTTACATACATCAACATAGGGCGGCAGAACACTCCCGGAGAGGAGATTGCCATGGTCAAGCTCATCGTGCCCCACTCACAGGGGCAGACGTATGCCTCGACCAACGTTTATCCGTGTTATTATGTGATAACTTATCAGAGGGAAAGATAAATGACGCTTATAAAATCAATATCCGGCATACGCGGCACCATCGGGGGCCGCACGGGTGACACGCTCAACCCGCTTGACATAGTGAAGTTTACCACGGCTTACGCCGCCTTCATCAGGCGTGGGTGCAACAGCGGGCGTTGCAAGATAGTGGTGGGCCGCGATGCCCGCATCTCGGGCGAGATGGTGCGCAGCATTGTCTGCGGAACGCTTCTTGGCATGGGCTTCGATGTGGTTGACATAGGGCTCGCCACGACGCCGACCACCGAGCTCGCCGTGCGCATGTCGGGGGCCGACGGGGGCATCATCATCACCGCCAGCCACAACCCGAGGCAGTGGAATGCGCTCAAGCTGCTAAACAGTGAGGGCGAGTTCCTGACCAAGGCCGACGGCAACGAGGTGCTTGCCATGGCCGAGGCCGAAGACTTCTGCTATGCCGACGTCGACCATGTGGGCCGTTACGTGCAGGATTCGTCGTATGCACGCCGCCATGTCGAGTCGGTGCTGGCCCTGTCGCTTGTCGACGTTGAGGCTGTGCGCAAGGCCGGGTTCAAGGTGTGTGTCGACGCCATCAACAGCGTGGGCGGCGTCATCTTGCCTGAGTTGCTCGACAGCCTTGGCGTTGGCTACAAGATGCTCAACGGCGAGCCCACGGGCGACTTCGCCCACAATCCGGAGCCTCTTGAGAAAAACCTGGGCGGGATAATGGCCGAGATGCGTGGCGGGGCCTACGACCTTGGCATTGTGGTCGACCCCGATGTAGACAGGCTTGCATTTATATGCGAAGACGGAAAGATGTTTGGCGAGGAGTATACGCTGGTCAGCGTGGCCGACTACGTGCTGGCCCACACGCCCGGAAACACCGTGAGCAACCTCAGTTCCACCCGCGCGCTGCGCGATGTCACTGAGCGCCACGGGGGGAAATATGCTGCTTCGGCCGTTGGCGAGGTCAATGTGACCACGCTGATGAAGCAGACGGGGGCCGTCATCGGTGGCGAAGGCAACGGCGGGGTAATATATCCCGAGAGCCATTACGGGCGCGACGCCCTGGTTGGCATAGCCTTGTTCCTGTCGGCCTTGGCCCACAAGGGGTGCAAGGCGAGCGAGCTTCGTGCAGGGCTGCCAACCTATTTCATGGCCAAAAACCGCATTGACCTCACGCCAGACACCGACATAGATGCCATATTGGAGCGCGTTAATCAGATGTATAAAGACCAGAAGGTGAACGACATCGACGGTGTGAAGATTGACTTCCCCGACAAATGGGTTCACCTGCGCAAGTCGAACACCGAGCCGATAATACGCGTTTACAGCGAGGCCCCGACAATCGACGAGGCCGAGGCCATCGGAAAGGAACTGATGCAGGTGGTTTACGACATGCAGCAGAATGCATGAGCCGTCGCCTGCTCGTAATCAACGGCAGCCCGCGCCGTGGCGGCAATGTGGCAACCATGCTCGAGGCCATTGAGCGCGAGGCTGTTGGCAAAGGGTTCGACGTCGCCGTCGTGCGCATGGCCGACCTGCATGTGGCTCCATGTACGGGGTGCATGGCTTGCCGGACCAAAGGCTGTTGCGTGCTTCCCGAAGACGATGCGCACCGCACGGCTGCGCTTTTGCGTGATGCCGATGCCGTGGTTGTGGGAGCCCCTTGTTACTGGGGCAACATGCCGGGGCAGCTGAAGGTGCTGTTCGACCGCATGGTCTACGCCATGATGGGCGAGGGGAAGCGTGGCTTGCCGCGCCCTCTGCACAAGGGCAAGCGGGCCATTATCGTGACTGCATGCACCACGCCGTGGCCTTTCAACATCCTGTTCGGCCAATCGGCCGGCACCGTCAGGGCCTTGCGCGAGATACTGCATTACAGCGGTTTCGGCATTGTCGGCACCGTGCAGCATGGCGGAACGAAAGGGGCGCCGCTGGTAGGAGCCCGCAAGTTGCGCCGTTGCGCCAGGCTTGTGGGCAGGCTTTAGCCTCGATGGGGCGGCGTGGCACACGGGCTTCTATATCCTGTAGCCGACTGTGCGGGCCTGAGCCTTTGCCCGAGTTGCAGGGTGTTGCGTGGCTACAAAGCAGCCGGCATGATGCCGCAAAGGGTGCTTGGGCGTTTGGCCGGCGTGCCACAAGCGCAATGATTTTGTTTGGCGGCCATACGCACAGTGTTGGTTTAGCGGCGTTGAGCGACATGCCGATTGGTTGGCCATGGTGTCAACGCCGCCATACGGGAGCCGGGCTTGCGCCCCGTTTGCCGTTTCCAGGCTGTGTCTATAGCGTGTAAGATACTCCTATCGACAAGTAACCGCGCAGTTTGTTGTCCATGAATTCGGAGCGCGAGTCGTAATATCTGACTCCTATGCCGACGTTGGTGCCGAGGTCGCCCTTGCGTTTAGAAAGGCAGAGGTAGCCGTCGTAATATACGTATTTCCAGTCGTCGCTTTTCAGCGAAGCGCCGCCCGAGGCTTTCAGCGACAGCGCACACGTGTTGAAGTGCAGCATCTCGAAGCAGGCAAAGGCTCCTGCAGTGTTGTTCTTGGCAAACGTCCGCGCGTCGCCTTCTTCCATGAGGGCTATCGACTGCTCTATGCGCAGCCCGGCTTTCAGCCAGTTGGTGAAGCCGTAGCCAACGTCGAGGCCCAGTTCTATCGGAGCAAACGACATGTCGTAGAACGAAGAGTGGGCGTCGACACCAAGCGTCAGTTCTTTCTTTTGTGCCTGAGCCGCTGCCGCAAAGCATCCTGTTAGCATCATGATGAGTGTAAACCTCCGTATTTCCATAAGCATAAACGGTTTTATTTGAAGAATATGTCAGTGTTCCATAACTTGGCGCTGCCGTCGGCCACGGATATTATTTATTGTATCGTGTGACCCTGCATGCCGTTTGCAATCGTTGTGCATGTTGTGTGCTTGCTTCACTTTTCCACCATTGCGTCATTGGTGCCAATGGCTGTTGCTTATGCGAGCGTCATGAGCGGAGCTGCTTCCTGTTTCATGATAGCAAGGTTTCAACCTGTAATAAATTGCGTTACAAAGTTATGGTTTTTGTGGAATTATTGCTCATATATTAGTTGAATTATAGTTGAATTGTGCTTTTCAACTTTTGTTCAACGGTGAATTTTTGCGCACGAATAACAGATTGTAATATATGGAATGTCAATGTTTACCTTTCAACAGCCATTTTGAAAGTTGACAACATGCAGTGATTTATTATTGAATATAATTCGGATGAATGTGTAATGTTATGCATGAAATGCGAAAAAATGGCCATTGTTATGGTTTGTTGGGTAAATTTTTCTACCTTTGTGTTACTGTTTTAAGTTGGTTTACGACCAATTGACAAGGTCTTTCATGATAGAAATCTATTCTAATTACGGATGAAGTCAATATTTATATTTCCTTTTATCCTGGTTTTGTCCAGCCTCTTTTCGTGCGGACATCAAGGTTATCCGTCTTCGCTTCTTATTGCCGACAGTCTTTGTGAGGCAAATCCTGACAGTGCCATTGCTTTTTTGTCTGGATTGTCTTCTCATCAATCTGAGTTTGACGACGATTCTCGTTGGTATTACAGGTTGCTTCGTCTTAAAGCCAAGTGCAAGGCTTATATAAAATATAATGAGGGTGATAAGGTTGAGGCCATGGCTGTATTAGACCATTACGAGAACAGTGGCGACCGCAATTTGTTGTCGCGTGCTTATTATTATGCGGGCAGTGTGGCCTATGATTTGGGGGATGCACCTGCTGGAGTAGAATATTTTCAACGTGCAATGGACGCATTGGCTGATACGACGGACTTGCAATTCCGCAGTGCTCTTAATTTCAGAATAGGTTTCTTATTGCTGAACCAAGGCGTGTATGCTCCTTCGTTAGATTATTTTAGAACATCATATCACTTGGAACAGATACGTAAAGACACTGCAATGATGGTTTATTGTCTCGAAAAGCAGGCTTTTGCTTATATGGATTCGCATAAGATTGATAGTGCGTTATTGTATTTTAATCGTGCCATATCATTAGCAAAAACTCAAAGAAACTCTCTGTTAGTTAAGCAGATAACAGCATCTTTGGCTTCTTACTATATAAAGAATAGTGAATATTCTATGGCTGATAGTTGTTTGGCACCATATATGGAGTATGTACATGATGCTGATAAAATGGTGTTTTATGGCCTTATGGCCGATGTATGCATGAATACAGGGAGATGTGATAAGGGCAATATGTATTGTTTATATTTATTAGATAAAGGGGATGTTTATTTCAAGCAAAAGGCCTGTCGGCTTCTTGTAATGTATCATTCGGCTCGGAATGACGTTCGCAATGCATCGCGATATATTGATTTGTATGACAAATACACAGACTCTGTAAGGGTGATTGAGGCTGCAGACGTGGTGGCCCGTATGAATGCGAGCTACAATTACAGCAACTATAAGACCAAGGCGGCCAATCTGGAAGTGGAGAATGCCAGGGCCAACATGTGGAAAATGCTTTATGGCAGCCTTGCTTTTGTGCTTGCGGCATTGCTGATAGTGGGTTTGTTGTGGGTTCGCAAAAGGGCCAAGGCGCGCGAAATGCGCTTCGAAATACTGAAGCGCGACATGGCAGAGCACAGCGATGCCCATATAAGAGAACTGGAGGGGCGCATGGCAGAGTTGCAATTGAAACTTGGCGAGGCCGAAAGGCATGGCGCACAACAGGCTCAGCAACTGGTTATGCAGCAGGCTCAGCTCGAAGCCCTTGTAGACATGGCAAACAGGCGGCGGTCAATCCGCACAACCATAAAGGAACGTCTGGCCGGTTCCTCAATATATATGATGGTGAGGGATGCAGCTGCTGCCGGTGCAATACTGTCTGATTCGGCATGGGATGAGCTTGATTCGTTTGTCAACGAACTGATACCCGGTTTTAAGGCGAGTCTTTATGGCATCAGCAAACTGAGCAAGCAAGACTACCACCTGTGCCTGCTTATCAGGCTCGGGGGGCTGAGCGGTACAGACATGGCCACGGTCATGGGCAGGACAAAGAGTGCGGTGTCGAAAGCAAAAACCAAGTTGCAAGAGCGTTTTATCGGTTCCGGTCGTGAGGCAGGTAACCTTGACGACTTCATTGCTTCGCTGTGATAACGCCATTAGGCAACTGTCGGCTTGCGTTGATACGGGCGAACCCTAAGCCAGCTTGATGGGCTTTGGTTGCAGCCGACGGTTATAAGGCGCGCCAAATGCACGTTGTAGCGCTATGCGAAAAGCTGTGGCTTGGCTTGCCAACGGCCCGCTGTCGCAGTGTGTTGGCTGTCAGTTGGTTACACTGCCTTTGCGTCCGCGGCTCGTTCGGGAGAATAAAACTTAGCCCCGTCTGTGCCGTGGCCGTGACAGTTGACGGGCCGGCTCCACAGTCCCCTAAGCCTGTTGCAGGTGGTATATAGAGCCATTCGTCTGTCAATTGCGTTAAATATCGTGTACAATATAGCCAAAATACAGAAAAAAGTTATAACTTTGCAGTCGTCACGCACGGCCGTCTGCGGCTCGCCGACAAACAGGTAACGCCTGCAGGTTCGGCCCGCCAGTGTTCAGGCCGACATTAAACTATCAAATAACTATTATGGCAAGTACACCGGATTTCAAGTATGCCCCAATGTTCCAGTTGGGTAAGGATGAGACAGAATATTACCTCCTGAGCAAGGATGGTGTGTCGATGGGTGAGTTTGAAGGCAAGCCCATTCTCAAAGTATCGCCCGAGGCGCTGACCATGCTGGCCAATGCCGCCTTCCGCGACGTTAATTTCCTGCTGCGCCGTTCGCACAACGAGCAGGTGGCAAAGATACTGGGCGACCCCGAGGCCAGCGACAACGACAAGTATGTTGCGCTCACTTTCCTGCGCAATGCCGAGGTTTCGTGCAAGGGCAAGCTGCCTTTCTGCCAGGACACAGGCACGGCCATCATCCACGGAGAGAAGGGCCAGCAGGTGTGGACAGGCTTCTGCGACGAGGAGGCACTGTCGCTCGGCGTCTACAAGACATACACCGAGGAGAACCTGCGCTACTCACAGAACGCCCCGCTCACCATGTATGACGAGGTGAACACGCGCTGCAACCTGCCCGCACAGATAGACATCGAGGCCACCGAGGGCTGCGAATACAAGTTCCTCTGCGTGGTCAAGGGGGGCGGTTCGGCCAACAAGACATACTTCTACCAAGAGACAAAGGCCCGCATACAGAACCCAGGCACGCTTGTCCCCTTCCTTGTCGAGAAGATGAAGACGCTCGGCACGGCCGCTTGCCCGCCTTACCACATAGCCTTTGTCATCGGCGGCACATCGGCAGAGAAGAACCTGCTCACGGTAAAGCTCGCCTCGACACACTATTACGACAACCTGCCAACGACGGGCGACGAGACAGGGCGCGCCTTCCGCGACGTGGAGCTGGAGAAGCAACTGCTCGACGAGGCCCACAAGATTGGCCTTGGCGCACAGTTCGGCGGCAAGTATTTCGCCCATGACATACGCGTAATCCGTCTGCCGCGCCACGGCGCCAGCTGCCCGATAGGCCTCGGCGTGAGCTGCTCGGCCGACCGCAACATAAAGGCAAAGATAGACAAGGACGGTATATGGATAGAGAAACTGGACGACAACCCCGGCTCGCTCATACCCGAAGAACTGCGTAACGCAGGCGAGGGCAATGCCGTGCGCATAGACCTCAACCAGCCCATGAGCGAGATATGCAACATACTTTCGCAGTATCCCGTGGCCACACGAGTGAGCCTCAACGGCACCATCATCGTGGCACGCGACATCGCCCATGCAAAGCTCAAGGCCCGCCTTGATGCCGGCGAAGACCTGCCGCAGTACTTCAAAGACCATCCCGTGCTCTACGCCGGGCCGGCAAAGACGCCCGAGGGAATGCCCTGCGGATCGATGGGCCCAACAACGGCCAACCGCATGGACCCCTACGTAGACGAGTTCCAAGACCACGGCGGTTCGATGGTGATGATAGCCAAGGGCAACCGCACGCAGGTGGTCACCGACGCCTGCAAGAAGCACGGCGGCTTCTACCTCGGAAGCATAGGCGGCCCGGCTGCCGTGCTCTCGATGAACAGCATCAAGAGCATTGAGTGCGTAGAGTATCCGGAGCTCGGAATGGAGGCCATCTGGAAGATAGAGGTTAAGGACTTCCCCGCGTTCATACTTGTTGACGACAAGGGCAACGACTTCTTTAAGCAACTGAAGCCTTGGGCTCCCGTGTGCGGCAAATAAATGCAAGACATTAGTCCTCACCTCGACCCGGGGCGGGGACTATTTTCTTTACTGATAAGATATGAAAAAACTTGGATTGACATTAGCATCAATGGCGCTGCTCTTTAGCTCTGTCAGGGTGGGGGCAGTGCCGGCCCAGTCTGTATGGCGCACGTTCACGCAGTCTGATGGCACAACAATAACCGTGCGCCTGTGTGGAGATGAGAACATGCACTACTACCTCACAGAGGATGGCGTGCCACTCTTGCGCGATGCCAATGGCGACTTCTGCTATGCCGATGCGTTGGGCTTCAGCCTGAAGTCGTCGGGAGTGGTTGCCCACGAGCAGGCCCGCCGTTCGCCCCAGGAGCGCAGGCAGGTGTCGTCGCTCGCTTCGGTTGAAGCCGTGGTCAAGCGTTCGGCCAGGGCTGCTTACGTGGCCAAGCGCCGCGCCTCAAACCGAACGGCAACGAGGGCTCTGGCCGACGGCAGCGAGCATCGGGGCCTTGTGGTAATGATGGAGTTTCCCGACAAGAGGTTTTACGACGCTGACGCAAATGGCGTATGGGGCGACATACTCAACAAGGAGGGCTTCAACGACTTCGGGGCCAACGGCAGCGTGAGCGACTATTTTGCCGACCAGAGCGCCGGACTGTTCAACCTGAAGTTCGACATCATAGGCCCTGTCATGGCAAAGCACAACCGCAATTATTACGGAGCCGACTATTCGGGCACCAGCAGAGACTCGATAGGCATGATAGACATTCATGTCGGCGAGCTGGTGGTTGAGGCTTGCGATGCGGCAAAGGCCGCCGGAGTCAATTTCCGCGATTACGACTGGGATGGCGACGGCGAGGTAGACCAGGTGTTTGTGCTCTATGCCGGCGGCGGACAGGCCAGCACTGGCAATCCCACAAGCTTCATCTGGCCTCACGAATACTATGTGTCGGCCTACAGGCAGTGGCCCGACGGCTATGAGGTAGACGGAGTCAAGATAGACACCTATGCCTGCGGATGCGAGCTCTATGGCATTGAGACATACAACCGCGGTGAGCTCAGCGGCCTCGGAACGTTCTGCCACGAGTTCTCACACTGCCTTGGGTTGCCCGACTTCTACAATACTACGGGCGGAGACGACATGCTCGGCGATTGGGACCTGCTTTCCAGCGGGTGCTACAATGCCAACGGATGGTGCCCGCCAAACTATACCATACATGAGAAAGAGCTCAGCGGATGGGCCCAGGCCGTAGAGCTGACAGAACCGACGACGGTCACCGGGCTTCTGCCTATGAGCGACGGAGGCACCGCCTACAAGGTGCGCAACGACTGCTATGGCGACGTCGACGAGTATTACCTGCTCGAAAACCGGCGCATGACAGGCTGGGACGCCTACGTGCCCGGCAACGGACTGATAGTGATGCATGTTGATTATGATGCCGATAAATGGTATTACAACAGCGTGAACGACGACGAAGACCACTTCGGCGTGGCCATCATACCGGCCAGCGGCATTTATGACCCCAACTCGTCGCGCGTGACTTATCCTTACAACAGGCGCGACTCGCTCACCGACAACTCTCGTCCGGCAGCCACGGTGTTCAACACCAACGTGCGCGGAACGAAATTCATGGGCAAGCCCATAACGCACATAAGGCGCGACAATGCCACGGGCGAGGTGTCGTTCGACTTTATGGGCGGGGCCGACAACTCCGGCATTGCAACCGTCGAGACAGCCACCGACGGCTTGCTGGAAGGCAATCCGGCAACGGTGTTCGATGCTTCGGGCCGGTGTGTGGCCCGTGTCGACGCCTATGACGGGCTGCCAGACATGCTGCCCGCAGGTGTATATATGGTGAAATCAAGTAACGGAACAACAATAAAAGTAATAAAACAATGACGGCAAAAGGCGGGAGGCTCTTCTCCCGCCGCCGTTTCAGCCCGGAAAGAAGTATATATTCACAAATCATTTAATGGACGAAATATTCATCATTATTGGCCTAATCCTACTCAATGGTGTGTTTGCCATGTCGGAAATTGCATTGATTTCCGCCCGAAAGTCGAGCCTTTCTACCGATGCTGACAGCGGGCTGCGCTCTGCGCGGTATGCGCTGAAGCTGGCGAAAGAGCCCGACCGTTTTCTTTCCACCGTCCAGATAGGCATTACGCTCATCGGAATCCTTACCGGTATTTACTCAGGCAACAAGGTGGCGGTCATCTTTTCTGAATGGCTCGCCGGCATTGGGGTGACCTCACATTACGCGTCTGTGCTCTCGCAGGCCATCATCGTGATTGTGGTGACCTACCTCACGCTTATCTTCGGCGAGCTTGTGCCTAAGCGCATCGGGCTCACCGTGGCCGAGAAAGCCGCCAAGCTGGTGGCCGTGCCCATGTACGGCCTGTCGCTTGTGGCCTATCCTTTCGTGTGGCTTCTGTCTAAGAGCACCTCGCTCATCTTCAGTCTTACGGGCCTGAAGGACAAGGGCAGCAAGGTGACCGAGGAAGAGATAAAGTCTATAATACGCGAAGGGGCCGAAGACGGAGAGGTGCAACCGATGGAGCAAGACATCATGCGGCGTGTGTTTCTCGTAGGCGACCTCGAGGTGGATGCCATAATGACGCATCGCAGCGAGATAACATGGCTCGATTGCTCGATGACGGCCAACGAGGTGAGAGAGATAATCAAGGAGAACATGTATGCCGTATACCCCGTGGCCGAAGGCGACCTCGACCACGTGAAGGGCATCGTTTCGATAAAAGACCTGTTTCTCACGCTCGGCAACAACGACTTCGACCTGCGCAAGATAATGCACAAGCCTACCTATTTCTACGAGAACACCGATGTGTACAAGGTGCTTGAAGACATGAAGGCGCAACACATAAGCACAGGGTTGGTGTGTGATGAATTCGGATCGTGCATAGGCATAATCACCCTTAATGACATTCTTGAGAGCCTTGTCGGCACGGTGCAGGAGCCGGCCGAGGAGGAACCGTACATCATACCGCGCAAGGAAGGCGAGGAATGGTTTGTCGACGGCCAATGCCCCATGTATGATTTCTTGAGCTATTTCGGCGAGGAAGACTTGCTCGACGACGAGGACTACAACACCGTGGCCGGGTTGTGCCTGTTCCAATTGGACCATGTGCCCGACTGCGGAGAAACTTTCGTGTGGGAGTCTTTCAAGTTTGAAGTCATCGACATGGACGGGGCGCGCATAGACAAGCTGCTTGTGACCCGGGTAAAAGAGCCGTCTAAGGAGCAGGACGATTGACCCCGGCAGGCCGTTCGGGGCCACTGTGGTTTGGTTGTGTTGCCGTGTTGGTTGGCAGCCGCCCTTGCCTGTGGCTTTGAGGCATGAGCCGTGGCGTAGCGGGCGGCAAGATGCCGGCAGCAGCTTTGGAGCGATTTGAAAGCCGTGGAAATCGGTATTGCATATCCCCCTCGGTCTTGATGGCCGGTTAGGGGGTTAATCCGTGGCGCCGTGGCGGCACAGTTTGGCAATGGCACTTGCCGCCACGTGGCCCGTTGTCCATGCGGCCTGGAGGTTGAAACCTCCGGTGACGCCGTTGACGTCGAGCGCTTCGCCGGCAACAAACAGACCGGGGCAGCTGCGGCTCTCGAGCGTCGAGGGATTTATGCCGCCGAGCGCCACGCCCCCGCAGGTAACGAACTCTTCTTTGAAACGGCACTTGCCGTCGGCATGATATATGTCGGCCGTAAGCGCAGCCGCCAGTTTGTTCATGCCTTTGCGGCCCATCTCTCCCCACCTCATGGCAGGGTTGAGCCCGCCTTTGCCTATTATGTGCATCCAAAGGCGGGCGTTCAGTTGCGCCGGATAAGCCGAAGCCAGTTGTTTCTTCGGGTTGTCTGCCGCCAGTTTGGCAATGGTCTCCATGGCGTCTTGTGCATTGCATTCGCCGAGCCAGTTGATGGCTATGTCGGCTTTGTAGCCGTTGGAATGCAACAGGCGCGCCGCATGGGCCGACAGCTTTAGTATCGCCGGGCCGCTCATGCCCCAGTGGGTTATCAACAGCGGCCCCGAGGCCTTCAGTTTTGTTCCGGTCATGCTTGCCGTGGCGTGCTTCACCACCGTGCCTGTAAGCCCGGTGATGCTGTCGCCGGGCAGGCACAGGCTGAACAGCGACGGCACCGGGGCCACCGTCGCCACCCCCGTGGGCGCAAGCATGGCCATGCCTGCCGCCTTCGGACTGCCTCCGCTGGCCACAAGCACTATGTCGGCCTGCCGTGGCGCGAGCCCTTCGGCAGCGAAACTTATGACGAACCGGTTGCAGCCGCTGGCGCCGTCAGGGGTGACAAGGCTCACCCTGTGGCCCGTTTCCAGCCTTACCCCGTTGCGCTCCATCAGGCGGAGCAGGGTGCCCACAATCTCCATGGCGTCTTGCGAGGCGGGAAACACGCAGCCGTCGGGTTGTGCCACAAGCCTTACGCCTTCGGCCTCAAACCATTGCCACGCATCGGTGGGCCCGAACTCTTTGAGCAGTCGCTTCATCAGTTTCTCGCCACGGGGATATACGGAGGCAAGGCTGCGCACGTTGTCGAATGTGTTTGTAAGGTTGCAGCGGCCTCCGCCGGTCACCGAGACCTTGGCCAGAGGCTTTCGGCCGCTTTCATATACAGTCACGTCGGCAGTGGGGCAAAGCCGCTTTATTTGTATCGAGGCAAAGCATCCGGCTGCCCCTGCCCCTATTATTGCTATCTTCATCGTTTGTCTGGTTGTTTGCTTTTCCGGGCGGTGTGGCGGCCGTAGTGGCCCGCCTCGGCCGGGCCCGGTTTGTGGCCTAAGCCGGCCCATCGGTCTGCAAACTTAATAAAAAATCGCGAGAAAAGCCTCGCCCTCTCCGTAATAATGCGCCGGCTGGCGGTAGGCAGGCCCCGTAAAAGCCCGCTTCCGCAGCAAAATGAGGTTTTGATCGCGCGTTTTTCGGCGGAAAATGGTTAACTTTGCCTTGGCCGGCTTAGCTCCGTGAAGAGCCGGGGGTGGCGGTGCAGTGCGGTTGGTTCGGCCAGAAATCGCCATGACTAAAATGCCGTTGTGCAACTGCCTGTATGCCAGCCACTTGCCGAATGGCCCGTTTTGCGTTCCCGTTCAGGCCGTTCTGCGTTCCCGTTCGGGCCGTTTTGCACCGTGAAACGGCCTTTCCGGCAGGATTGCTTGGGCTGCGCTACGGTTGCAGGCGGTGGTCTGGGCTGCCAATCGGCGATATTGCCCCATGGCTGTTGCGTCCGGTTGCGGTGCTGGTTGGCCGTAGCCATTGCCGAAGGTGCATCGGGCCGGTGCGTGGCAAGGCGCATGCACGAAGCGTCATAGAGCGTGGGTGGGTTTGGCAATGATAAAAAGAATGCCGAGACAGGCATGCGGCGGTCTGACGGCCGTTTGGGGTAAAGCGCGTAAAATGGATGTCAGCAAGTTGCCAAGCACTCATCGGTAGTTGACTGTAGTCAGGTTTCCTTACCGTCGCCCGTAGTTGGCGGACAACAGCCTTGGTGGGTGATGCAGGCTAATACGATGAACGGGGGCATCGGGTGATTGCTTCTTCAGGCTCATGCCTACTGATTGCATTTGGCAGGATGCAGACATTCATAAGCCTAATCAGGCATAAACATACGTTTGAACATGAAGCTGACATACATTTATCATAGTGGTTTCGCGGTCGAGACAGAGCAGAGCGCCGTTGTCATAGACTTCTGGCAAGACCCTGCCGGCGTCATCGGGCCACTGCTCGCTGGCGGCAAGCCGATCTATGTGCTTGCCTCCCATTTCCACGAAGACCACTTCAACCCCGCCGTGCTTGACTGGGGGCGCGGTCGGGGTGGGGTGACATACGTGCTGTCGAAGGATATCATGCGCCGCCGCCGCGCCCCAAAGGATGCGGCCCACTGGCTGGCCAAAGGCGGCAGCTATGCCGACGGCAACATTTCGGTCGGCGCCACGGGGTCTACCGACTCGGGCGTTTCGTTTGTCATCGACGTGGATGGCTGCAGGCTTTTCCATGCCGGCGACCTTAACAACTGGCAGCCTTCACAGCCCGGTGCAGGCGTAGGCGACAATCGGGCCGAAGCAATGTATCTCGGCGAACTGAAGGATGTGTGCAAGGTTGCCGACAGAGTCGACGTGGCGTTCTTTCCTGTCGATGCCCGCATAGGGGGCGGTTACATGCGCGGGCCGCGCCAGTTTTTGGAGCGTGTGCATACCTCGCTGTTTGTGCCCATGCACTTTACCGCTTCCGGGGCAGGCTCGGCGGCCGCTTTCGAGCCTGAGGCCTCGCCGCTGTGCGGCCGGTTCTGGCTGCCGTCATGCCCGGGCCAAAGCATCTGTGTCTGACGGGCGCCCTTTCGGTGTAGTGGCTGCTGTAGACTTGGCTCGGCCGGCATGGTGGCCGGGGGCGTGCCGTTCAGTTGGCGCTGGTGGCATAAAGGCCTATGCACGTGCCGGTGAATCCTCCCGCGAGAGCTGTGCTCAGACACGAGGCGTCGACCCCTCGGGCCAGCGTTTGCCATTGCTTGCCGTCGGCAGAGTAGTCGAAGTCGTAGTATCTGCCCCGTCCGCATATCCTGAGCCGCAGCGGCGACGCAGCCTCCGGGCCTGTGAGCATGGCCGTGGCCACCCTCACGCTGCCTTTCTCGGTGCGTGTCAGGGTTATGGCAGGGCGACCGTCCACCATGGTCTTGCCCATCACGATGTTGTAGTCTTCGTTTTGCAGCAGCACCATGCCGGCCAGGTCTTTCTCCGACTTAGGCTCAAAGGTAAGTTCGGTCTCGGCCGTGAAGTCGGTGTGCTGCTGCCTGGCGAACACAGCCGCGGGCGATTGGCGTTGCGATATGTTCACCGGCTTTGGCGTGATGGCCAGTCCGCGTGTCGTGCCGGTGGCATAGAAGTCGGTAGGGTTGCGCAGCATTATCCACCGGTGGTGCAGCCTGGCTTGCCTGAAACTGTCGGTGTAAGTGAAGTTGCCCGTCAGCAAGTCGCCTCCGGGTTGCAGCCCGGGCTTGTCGATTACTGTCTCGATGGCTTTCCCGGCCTTGAGAATGGTTGGCCACCCGTCGCTCCATGACACAGGCAGCAGGTAGGTGTCGCGCCCGGTGTTGTACATGTCGGCTTCGTAAGGGCGGCATCCCAGGAACACGGCGTACCACTGTCCTTCGGGTGTCTGCACCAGGTCGGCGTGGCCGGCGCTTGTCACAGGGTCGGGGCGTAGCGGGTCGAGGCCATCCCTCTGGGTGAGTATAGGGTTGCCTTCGGCATATTCCTCCCACGGGCCTTCTGGATGCCTTGCCCTGAAAACTACTTCCGAATGCCTTGCCCCTGTTCCACCTTCGGCGCACATCAGGTAGTAATACTTGCCAATGCGGTAAAGGTGGGGGCCCTCAATCCATATCGGCTTTTGCTCAACATGGCTGCCCGAGCGTATTATTTCGATCTGCTCGCCCGTCGTGCTGTCGCCTTCGACGCAGAATTTGTGCAACATGATGCTTCTCTCGCCGTCGTAGCCGCTGCCACCGCGCGGCTCGTCGTTGTTCACTATGTAAGCGCTGCCGTCTTCGTCGAAGAAAAACGACGGGTCTATACCGCCCACCGTCGGCAGCCATATAGGGTCGCTCCAGCCTTCTTCCGGATTGGCCGACTTTACGAAAAAGTTGCCCCGGCCAACGTTTGTGGTAATCATGTAGAAGGTGTTGTTGTGCTCGTTGTACGCTATGGAAGGGGCAAATATGCCGCCAGACACCCCTTGGCCTCCGAGCGGGAGCTGCCCGGGCCTGTCGAGCACGTGGCCTGCCTGCTTCCAGTTTACGAGGTCTTGGCTTGTGAATAAGGGTACGCCGGGGAAGAATCCGAATGAGGAGTTGACCATGTAGTAGGTGTCTCCCTTTCTGCAAACCGAAGGGTCGGGGTAGAATCCTGCGAGTATGGGGTTGAAGTATTGGCGGGTTCGGTCTATGGGTCTGTCGAACCGTGTGTCGTTGCCGCTGTATCTGAAATAGTTGAAGCAGGCCTGCTGTTGTGCTGACATTGCCGTTGTGGCCATCATTGCGGCAATCAGGGTTTGCAATTTGGTCTTGATAGTCATTGTTTTCAGTTTTGGTATGTTTGCAACAAAGGCAAGGCCGGCAGGCTTGCCCGTTGCAAAGCGCAGTTTGTTCAGTGCAAATATAGGGAAAAAACGCCACATACCACCATTGTGCAGTGTGATTTGCATTTGCCTTTTTGCCTCCTTTGTGCTCAGTCCGGCTGCCCTTGCCCTTGCCAGGGCACAAAAAAGCCGCAGTGGCTTTACCTTTTCGGTAATGCCTCTGCGGCGTTCAAGATGTAAGTAGGTGCCGTTGTCAGTTCCTGAACTGCAGCCCGGCGCCGTTGGCATCGATGATTATCGGCTTGTCGCGGTTCACTTCCTCAGCGAGTATTCGTTTCGACATGTCGTTGAGAACGTAGCGCTGTATGGCCCGCTTCACCGGTCGTGCGCCAAACTCAGGGTCGAACCCTACGTCGGCAAGGTAGTCGATGGCAGCGTCGGTCACGCGGAGTGTGAAGCCCTGCGGCTCAAGCATCTTGCTAACAGCGTTCATTTGCAGGCGCACCACATCGGCAATCTCAGCTTTGCTCAGCGGCTGGAACATTATTATTTCGTCGATTCGGTTCAGGAATTCCGGCCTGATGGTCTTCTTTAGCATCTCCATCACCTGCGTTTTCGTCTCTTCCACCACAGAGTTTCGGTTCGAAGCGTTGATGTTTTCAAACTGTTGCTGTATATATTGGCTTCCGAGGTTTGACGTCATAATGATGATGGTGTTCTTGAAGTTCACCGTGCGGCCCTTGTTGTCGGTCAGCCTTCCGTCGTCAAGCACCTGCAAAAGGATGTTGAACACGTCCGGGTGGGCTTTCTCGATTTCGTCGAAGAGCACCACGGAATACGGCTTGCGGCGCACGGCTTCGGTCAGTTGCCCGCCTTCGTCGTAGCCAACGTATCCCGGAGGGGCACCGATAAGCCGGCTTACGCTGAACTTCTCCTGATACTCGCTCATGTCGATTCGCGTCATCATCGAGTCGTCGTTGAACAGGTATTCGGCCAAGGCTTTGGCCAGCTCCGTCTTTCCCACGCCCGTAGTTCCGAGGAAGATGAACGAGGCTATTGGCCTCTTGGGGTCCTGAAGCCCTGCACGGCTGCGCCTTACGGCATCGCTGACGGCTGTTATTGCTTCGTCTTGCCCGATGACACGCTTGTGGAGCTCTTCCTCCAGATGCAGCAGCTTGTCGCGCTCGCTTTGCATCATGCGGCTGACGGGGATGCCGGTCCACCTGCTGACAACCTCTGCAATGTCGTCGGCCGTGACCTCTTCGCGCACCATGGCGTCGTCGCCTTGGGCGTTGTGCAGCTGCTTCTGTATTGCGGCGATGTCGTTTTCGAGCGCTTTCAGGCGTCCGTAGCGTATCTCGGCCACACGTTCGTAGTTTCCTTCGCGTTCGGCCCGTTCGGCCTCCAGCTTGAGATTCTCCATCTGCTGCTTGTCTTCCTGAATCTTGTTCACCAGTGTGCGTTCGCCTTCCCACTTGGCCCTGAACTGCTTTTCCTGGTCTTTGAGTTCGGCGATGTCCTTGTCGAGCTGTGCAATCTTCTGCTGGTCGTTCTCCCGTTTGATGGCTTCGCGCTCAATCTCCAGCTGTTTCAGCCGTCGTGTTATTTCGTCAAGCTCTTCCGGTACGGAGTCTCTCTCCATGCGGAGCTTTGCTGCTGCCTCGTCCATCAGGTCGATGGCCTTGTCCGGCAGGAACCGGTCGGAGATGTAACGCTCCGACAGTTTCACGGCGGCAATGCACGCGTCGTCCTGTATACGTACCTTGTGGTGGTTCTCGTAGCGCTCTTTCAACCCTCTCAGTATGCTTATGGCGCTCAGCTCGTCGGGCTCGTCAACCATCACGGTTTGGAAGCGTCGTTCCAGTGCCTTGTCCTTCTCAAAGTACTTTTGGTACTCATTGAGCGTGGTGGCACCAATACTTCTGAGTTCGCCTCGGGCCAGAGCGGGTTTCAGGATGTTGGCTGCATCCATGGCACCTTCGCCCCCTCCGGCTCCGACAAGGGTGTGAATCTCGTCTATGAAGAGTATTATGCGGCCCTCACTCTTGGTTACTTCGTTGATGACGCTTTTCAAACGCTCTTCAAACTCGCCTTTATACTTGGCTCCGGCGACCAATGCGCCCATGTCGAGTGAGTATACCTGCTTGTCCTTGAGGTTCTCGGGAACGTCGCCCCTGACTATTCTTTGGGCCAGGCCCTCAACGATTGCCGTCTTTCCTGTGCCCGGTTCGCCTATCAGTATCGGGTTGTTCTTGGTGCGGCGCGACAATATCTGCAATACGCGGCGAATCTCGTCGTCTCGTCCAATCACCGGGTCGAGCTTGCCTTGGCGTGCCTCCTCTACGAGGTTTTTGGCGTATTTCTCAAGGCTCTGGTAGTTTTCGTCGGCCGATTGCGACTTTACGCTCTGTCCTTGGCGCAGTTCGTTGATGGCCGCCCGCATCTCTTTTTCGGTGCACCCGGCGTCTTTGAGTATGCGGCTTGCCGTGGAGTTTACCGTGAGCAGTGCCAGCAGCAACGGCTCTACGCTCACAAACTCGTCGCCCATCTTGCCGGAATAGTCGATGGCTTGCTGCAGAACGCGGTTCGACTCGTTGCTTAGATAAGGCTCGCCGCCTTGAACCCGTGGCAAGTGCTTGAGCTCTTGTTCGACAAGAATGCCTATCTGAGAGGCGTTGATGCCTAATTTTTGGAACAAGAAGTTGGTCACGTCCTTGGCTTTGGACATGATTCCTTTGAGCAAGTGCACAGGTTCAATCACCTGTTGCCCGCCTGCGGTTGCCGCGTTGACGGCTTCCTGTATGGCTTCTTGTGCCTTGATGGTGAATTTGTCTAATGTCATATTATGTCTCCTTTCTTTTGTTTCTCTGTTTGGTTATCCGTCGAACATAGGAACAAAGAGTGTGCCCTGCGGCCATTTTATGACATTTTGGCAGAGCCCAAGCGCCCATGTCGTGCGCTTGAGGCGTTGTTTGTTAAATGTTGTGTAGTGTGTTTCTATGTGCTTTCAGCCTGTTTCCAATCTGTTGTGTGAAAACATCAAGGCACTTGTATAAGTGTAGGGACGATCGGGCTCGAACCGATGACCTCCGCAATGTGACTGCGGCGCTCTAAACCAACTGGGCTACGCCCCTCTTTGTTTCGATGTGCAAAAGTAATAAATAAAAGCGTCTTGCGCAAGAAAATCAGGATTTTTTTTATTGCCGTATATGTTAAATTCTGCCAATGTTGCATTTTTATGCCACAATGACACAGGCCACGTCCATCATTTTATCTTGTCGAATCCCTCGCCGAACACACCGTGGCAGAATGTCTGTGACACCAAGGCGTGCGGGTCGATGGCTTTGACCAGGCTCATCACGCCCTGCGACTCATATTTCCGTGTGAGCACGATGAGTATGTCAACCTCTTGTTTCGAGTACCACCCTTTGCCCTCGATGAGTGTCACTCCGCGGTTGACATGCTTGTTTATCTTGTCGGCGATTTTCTCATATTCCTTGGATATGATGATGAATTGCACCGTTTGGCGTGTGCCGTTGATGACATAGTCGCACACGAAGCTTGCGGTCAGTGTGAAGGCGATGCCATATACTATTGTCTCCATGCTGTGGAAGAGCAGGTAAGACGAGCTGATGATGGTGATGTCGATGAACTGCATTGCCCGCCCGAAGCTCATGTTGAAGTGCTTGTTGAGCAGTGCTATTATGATGTCGGTGCCTCCCGTCGATCCGTTGTGTGAGAAGATGAGGCCAAGGCCCGTGCCTCCCAGCGCGCCACCGATGAGCACGTGCATGAACTTGTCTTCGCCGACGGTGATCAGGTGGAACTGTTGGAACAGAGGCTGAAGCACGCCCACCACGGCCGACAGCATGGTAACGCCTATTATTGTGCGTATGGTGAACTGCCTTGTCAGCGCCCGCAGGGCTATGAGCAGCAGCGTGACGTTGAGCACCCAGATGGATATTCCGGGCGGAAATCCGAACGCATAGAAGAGTAGGGCCGATATACCCGTTACGCCACCCATCACTACTTGTTCGGGCAGGACGAAGGCCGTGTAGCCGAGCGAGTATATGACGATGCCCAGAAACAGGAAGAACATGTCTTTGAAAACTTGCTTGCGCCTCCTTTTTATTATTATGTCTGCAATCTTGTTCATGATTGATATTGACTCTTTTCTGTTACTATGCAAAGATAGTATAAATTTCATTACTCGCAAAGAAAAAACGACTTAAATGCTGTGGCTTGTTTTTTTGCTTTGCCGGGAGGTCTGTCCAAGGTTTTGGTGGCGTTGCCGGTGTGTGCGTTACCAATTGTTTCTGCCGTCGGTTCGAAGCGCATTGCGGCCCGGTAGCAGAGCCTGCTTTTTGTTTGTGCGGGCGTCTTGCTTCCGGGCCGTTCTTTGACTGTTACTTAGAGTTAGTCGTTTGTTGTGTCAGTCGATGTCGATTACCATGAAGTCTTTGTTGAACTTGATTTCAACACCGTTTGAGAGGTTAATCTCATATTCGTTGCGGTCTTTCTCGATTTTGAGTATTTTGTTGCCGCTGTAGTTGGTGTTCACGTAGTTGTTTATCTGCGTCGGCACGAGTTTTGAGGGAACGCTGGAGCGCTTGCAGTCTATTTCGGTCCAGTTGCCGTTGCGGTCGAACTCAATCTTCTCGCCAGTGGTGAATATCACGTCGTAGCTCTTGTCTATCAGTCCGCTCTCCACCTTGGCCAGCGCAACCTTCATTCCGCTGAAGCTTCCCTTGATAACCTGCTGTGCGGTTGCAGGCAGTTGGTTCACGTTGATGGGCTTGTCGTTGTCGGCCATTGCCGTTGTCTGGAATGCCACGAGGCAAACTATTGCCATGATGCTCTTCTTGATGAAAGTCTTCATAATTCTTTTCTCCTTTGATTTTATTGTTAATACTTTGTTTCTTTTCGTATTGCAAAGTTGCGAAGCCATTCTGAAAAGAATCTGAAAAATGGTTGGCTGCGTCACGGTTTAACATTCTTTAGCGCGCGATGCCTTTCGTTTGCCTTGTTGCGTAGCCTTGTGCCATTGTGCGTCTTGGCTTTATGGCCATCGGCGTGACACCTCAAACACGTGCATTCCGTTTTCATATATATATAATATATCCATGCCATAGAGCCTGCATATAGCCTGAGCTATCGACAGTCCGAGGCCCGTCGACGAGGCCTTGTCGGCCGAATGGTAGAACCGTTCGAATATTTTTTCCCCGTCGAGCGGTCTGTCGCTCCCGGTGTTGGCTATGGTCATTGCCCTGGCTTTCAGGCAGATGCGTATCCGTCCGCCGTCGTTGCCGTGGGTGAAAGCGTTTTTCATCAGGTTGGCCGCGAGCGTGGTGGCCAGCGACTCGTCCATTTCGGCAGTCATGTCGGCCTCTACGTTCATTTCCACCTTTATGTTTTTGTTGGCGTAAATCATCTCCATGTCGGGCAGCAGCCGCCCTATTGTTGCGGCCATGCTGATGTGCTTGGTTTTGGTAAACTGCCCGTTGTCTATTTTGCACAGCAGCAGCAGCGAGCGGTTTGTGCGCGCCAGTGTCTTCAGCGTGTGCAGCGTTTTCACCACGTCGCCCATTTGCGCCTCGGTCAGTTGCCCGTCGTCGAGCATCATCTCCAGCCGGCTTTGTATCACGGCGAGCGGTGTTTGCAGTTCGTGGGATGCGTTTGCGATAAACCGCTTTTGCTGTTCGTATAGCGTTTCGTTGCGTTCGGTGCTGCGTTCCAGGGCGTTGGCCAGTTTCCTGAACTCGGTCACGTTGGTCTGCAAGTCCATGGCCTTGTTGCGCTCGCCCAGCCTGTAGGCGTCGAGCCAGTCGAGTATGGCCCTCAGTGGCCGCATGCCTTTGGTCAGCGTGTGCAGGTTTACGAGAATGATGCATGTCACTATGGCCGCATACAGGGCTATCAGCCAATACGCCACGGCAGCCTTGAGGTCGGCTTTGTCTATGGTAGGCGTGAACACCACCACCTCGAAGAACTTCCCGTTGTCGTCCATGAATATGTAAGAGATGGTGCGTGCGGGTTCAAACTCATTCTTGGCTTTGGTGTAAACCTCACAGTCTTCGTATCTGATGTGCGAGTGTTGCGATGCGTATTGTGCCGACACCTCGTGCAGGTAGTACTGGTTGTTGGTGTAGCTGGCCTCCCTGGGCAGTTTCTCGCCTGCCAGCGAGCGCCGTATTATCATCTCCGCGTGGTCTTCGAGCGAGTCGTCCACCTCGTCGTTTATCTCGTCGATGATGGCAAAGTAGAACAGTGCCGCCCAGAAGGCAAACACGAGTGCGCCTATGAGCGACAGGCGCAGCGTGATTTGGTTTTGCAGTTTCATGTCTCAACGAGTTTGTAGCCGAATCCGTAAACGGTCTTTATCTCTATGCCTGCCCCGGCGGCCTTGAGCCTTTTGCGCAGGTTTTTCATTTGCGCGTAGATGAAGTCGAAGTTGTCGGCCTGGTCTATGTCGTCGCCCCAGACGGCTTCGGCCAGGGTCTGTTTTTCTATCAGCCGCCCCTGGCGGTTGACGAGGTACAGCATGATGTCGTATTCCTTTCGGCTCAGTTCGAGGGGCTTGCCGCCAACGTCAACGCCAAACGTGTCGGGGTGTATGGTCACGTTGGCAATCCTTATGGCCTGTTCTCCGCCCCTCATCTGCCGTCGCAGCACGCTTTTTATCCTTGCGTGCAGCTCTGCCAGGTGGAAAGGCTTGGGCAGATAGTCGTCGGCCCCCAGTTCCAGGCCCTTCACCTTGTCTTCTATCGAGTCTTTGGCCGACAGGATGATCACGTTCACCCGCCTGCCGGCGGCGTGCAGTTCGCGCAGCAGTTCGAGCCCGTTGCCGTCGGGCAGCATGATGTCGAGCAGTATGCAGTCGTATTCATACACAAACGCCTTTGTGCGGGCATCGGCGTAGCAGGCGGCCGTTTCGGCCACGTAACGTTCTTTTTCCAGCGACCTTACAATGACTTCGCGCAGGTCGTCGTTGTCTTCCACTATCAGTATTTTCATTTTTCCCGTTCTTGATTTGTTGTGTCCGTATGCAGCCTTTGGTTGGCGCGCCTCGCCCCAGGCGCCTCCGCCGTGGCTTTGCGTCCGCCTGTCGGTGGCCTTGCCGTGCCGCTGCCTGTTTCGTGGCCTATGCCGGCGGGCCGTAGCCGAGCTTGCCCCCGGTTTCCCGAATGCAGCTTGACCATTGCAAAGATAGCTTAAATAGCTTGTCGCCCAAAACAATTCCGCGTTAATTTTTTATCCTCCATGCCCTTGCCTCGGCCTCATCCGCCCGCCGATGGCTTTGAGGCCGTTGCCCCCAACCGCCATGCCTTGCGGCCATTCAGCCCGTTTCCGCCCTCCCGCATGCATGGCGTCAGCCTCGTCGGTGCAGCTGTTTGTGGTTGTCTTTTCCTTAAATATTGCCAATTTAGTGATGTTGTGTGCCGCGTTTCATTTTTTTTGTGTAAGTTTGCAGTCACAAAACTAAAGCGCGCTGAGTCCGGCTTTCATTGCCGGCAGGGGTGCCCGGGCTGTTGCCCGGGCTGAGATTATACCCGTAACACCTGATTCGGATAATGCCGACGTAGGGAAGCTGCCTTGTAGATGATGCTTTCTAGCAGGTCTGGCAGCCGCGGGCAAATCTCTGACAACACTCCTTATTTGCGCATGTTGATATAAAATAAGGTTAAATGGAAAAGCTTGTTATCGCAGGACGCGAGTTTGGCTCGCGCCTGTTCCTGGGAACTGGGAAGTTCAGTTCCAACGAAGTGATGGCCGAGTCCATAGGTGCCTCAGGCACAGAGATGGTGACCATGGCCATGAAGCGCATCGACCTGGCCGACAAGGGCGACGACATGCTCGCCCACATTGTGCGCCCCGGCATTCAGTTGCTGCCCAACACGTCGGGCACCCGCAATGCCGACGAGGCCGTCTTTGCCGCCAAGATGGCCCGCGAGGCTTTTGGCACCAACTGGCTCAAGCTGGAGATACATCCCGACCCGCGCTACCTGCTGCCCGACCCGGTAGAGACGCTCCGCGCCACCGAGCTGTTGGTCAAGGAGGGCTTTGTGGTGTTGCCTTACTGCCAGGCCGACCCCGTGCTATGCAAGCGCCTGGCCGAGGCCGGTGCAGCCACGGTGATGCCGCTGGCCGCGCCCATAGGCACTAACATGGGGCTGCGCACACGCGACTTCCTCGGCATCATCATCGAAGAGGCATCGGTGCCGGTGGTCATCGACGCGGGCATAGGCGCGCCGAGCGATGCCGCGGCAGCCATGGAGATGGGGGCCGACGCGGTGCTCGTCAACACGGCCATCTCTGTGGCGGGCGACCCCGTTGCCATGGCCAAGGCCTTCAAGAAGGCTGTCGAGGCCGGGCGCGAGGCCTACGAGGCCGGGCTCGGGCGCCAGTCGGCCGACATGACAGCCGACGCCAGCTCGCCCCTCACGGCGTTCCTCAACTGATGCGAAAATGCTTTACAACGGCTCTGCCTGCTTTACGGCCTGCCCTGTTTGGGGCTGCCAAACGGCCTGTATGGGCTGCCGAAACAGCCCGTTCGGGCGCGCGTTGCGGCCCGTTTGGCCCGGCCGTCCGGCCGTGGGCGTAACGGCCTGTGGCCCAGGGGCTCAGGCCGCCGTGCCCAGGAGGCGGGCCAGAGGTAAGCAATATTTACACAAACCAATATAACTACAACTTGCTATGAACGTAAAGATAAACAATGAGCCGGCCGTGCTGGCCGACGGAACAACGCTGGCCCAGCTGGCTGCCGAGCGCAACCTGCCCGACCGCGGTGTGGCCGTGGCCGTGGGCAACGCCATGGTGCCGCGCGCCGAATGGTCCGGACGCACACTCGTCGAGGGCGACGACATAGTGATACTCAAAGCTTTTTGTGGAGGATAACAAAATGTTTTACGACGTAATAAAGAACATAGGGTGGGACGAGACCACCGAGAAGATAATGCGGAAGACCGATGCCGACGTGCGCCGCGCGCTCGCCAAGCGCCACCTCAGCGTCGACGATTTCATGGCGCTCGTGTCGCCCGCTGCCGACAAGTACCTTGAGCAGATGGCCCGCCTGAGCCGCATGTACACGCGCGAGCGCTTCGGCAAGACCATCAACATGTTCATACCGATATACATCACCAACTCGTGTGCCAACTCATGCGTGTATTGCGGGTTCCACGTGCAGAACAAGATGCCGCGCACAATACTCACCGAAGAGGAGATAGTGCGCGAGTATCAGGCGATAAAGAAGCTGGGCCCGTTCGACAACCTGCTCGTGCTCACGGGCGAGAACCCGGCAAAGGCCGGCGTCGACTACATAGCCCGGGCGCTCGACCTGGCCAAGCCTTACTTCAACAACCTGCAGATCGAGGTGATGCCGCTGGCCACCGACGACTATGCCAAGTTGCGACGCCACGGGCTGAACGGGGTCATCTGTTTCCAGGAAACCTACAACGAGGCGCGCTACAAGGTGTACCATCCGCGCGGGCCGAAGTCGAATTACGAGTGGAGGCTCAACGGATACGACCGCATGGGGCAGGCCGGTGTGCACAAGATTGGCATGGGCGCGCTCATCGGGCTGGAAGACTGGCGCACCGAGGTGACCATGATGGCTTACCACCTGCGCTACCTTGAGAAGACCTACTGGCGCACGCAGTACAGCGTCAACTTCCCCCGCATGCGCCGGGCCGAGAACGGCGGGTTCCAGCCAAACGTGGAGATGACCGACCGCGAGCTGGCCCAGGTGACCTTTGCAATGCGCATCTTCGACCACGACGTGGACATTTCGTACTCCACGCGCGAGACTCCCGAGGTGCGCAACAACATGGCCACGCTCGGCGTAACCACCATGAGTGCCGAGAGCCACACCGACCCGGGAGGCTATGCGTGCTATCCCAACGCCCTCGAGCAGTTCCACGTGAGCGACGAGCGCACAGCCCGCGAGGTGGAGCGCGACCTCAAGGCCGTGGGCATGGAGCCCGTCTGGAAAAACTGGGACGCCTCGTTCGACCGCGTCGAGATGGCCGTCTGAACCGGTGGCGTGGCCGGGCCGCCGCGCTGCCGGGCCCCTCAGGCGGCTTCTTGTCGCCGGGTGGCACAGCCGGGCGTGCGGCCGTCGGCCACAGCCGTTAACTGTTTAAAATCCATATTATGCGTTACATACCAATTCTCTCAATAGCCGGGAGCGACTGCAGCGGCGGGGCCGGCATACAGGCCGACATCAAGACGATATCTGCCCTGGGCTGCTATGCGGCCTCGGCAATAACGGCCCTCACCGTGCAAAACACCATGGGGGTGGGCGCCGTTGAGCCTGTCAGCCCCGCAGTCGTGGCCGGCCAGATACGGGCGGTCATGGACGACATCCGCCCGGCTGCCGTAAAGGTGGGCATGGTCAACGATGCCGCAACGATAAAGGCCATTGCCGGAGCGCTACGGCCATACGGGCCGAAGGTGGTCGTGGTCGACCCCGTCATGGTGTCAACCAGCGGCTCGGCACTCATGCAGGCCGATGCGCTTGCCGCCTTCCGCAGCGAACTGGTGCCGTTGGCCACCATCCTCACGCCAAACATGCATGAGGCAGCCACGCTTTCGGGCCTTGCCATAACCGACGAGGCATCGTGCCATGCCGCCGGACTGGTGATTGCGCGCGACAGCCACTGCTCAGTGCTTATCAAGGGCGGCCACTTTGAGGGCGGCCACAAGGTAGACAGGCTTTACGACGCTGACGGACGGCTGGTCGAAACGTTTGCCGCCGAGTCGGTAGACACCGTCAACACACATGGCACGGGGTGCACGCTCTCGTCTGCCATAGCCTGTTTCATGGGCCGCGGATATGCCGTTGCCGATGCCGTCAGGCTGGCAAAAGACTATGTCACGGCCGCGCTTGCGGCCGGGGCAGGCGTTGGCATAGGGCAGGGACATGGCCCGGTAAACCATTTTTTCAACCCGTTAAAGATGCTGACAGTATGACTCAGATACAGTTTATAACCCACGCCACCGACCGTTTCGGCTATGTTGACGGGGCGCGAATGGCCCTTGAGGGGGGCTGCCGGTGGGTGCAGCTGCGCATGAAAGGCGCCACCGATGCCGAGGTGCTGGCCGCGGCAGCAGAGATACAGCCCCTGTGCAGGCAGCACGAGGCTCTGTTTGTCATCGACAACAGGGTGCACCTGGCCAAGCAGATAAAGGCCGACGGGGTGCATCTCGGCAAAAACGACATGCCTGTCGACGAGGCCCGGCGAGTGCTCGGCGAGGAGTTCATCATCGGTGGAACGGCAAACACATTCGAAGACATAGAGCGGCTATACCGCCAGGGGGCCGACTACATAGGCTGCGGCCCGTTCCGCTTTACCACCACCAAGCAGAACCTGGCACCCATAGTGGGGCTCGAGGGCTACTTCACCATCGTCAACCGCATGCGCGCGGCGGGCATACCGCTGCCTGTGGTGGCCATCGGTGGCATCTGTTACGAAGACATTCCGGCCATCATGCGTACCGGCGTGCGCGGCATTGCCGTTTCGGGGGCAGTGCTAAACGCTGCCGACCCCGTGGCAGAGATGCGCCGGATGATCGACGCTTAGGCGCCGGGGAGTTGCGGCTATGGCCGCAGGTGCCGCCGCATGGCCGCCGCCCGGCAGGCTGGCATGGCAAATGTCTTGACTCCTTTACTTCCTTACTCCTTGACTCCCCATACATCCCGACCCAACGAATCCTAAAATTTACAACAGTAAACAACTTAATTATGGACAACAATATCAAGATTACTTACCCGAGTTCGGAAAAGGTTTACATGAGCGGAAAGCTCTATCCCGACCTCAGAGTGGGCATGCGCCGGGTGCGTCTGACCCCGACCGTCGACATTGTTGACGGCAAGAAAGTTATGACGGAGAACGCTCCCGTCTACGTGTATGACACCAGCGGCCCGTACAGCGACCCCGACGTGGAGACCGACCTCAAGCGCGGCCTGCCCAAGTTGCGTGCCCCCTGGATAGCCAAGCGCCAGCCGGGAGAGACGCAGATGGCCCTTGCCAAGCGCGGGGTGATAACCGAAGAGATGGAGTATGTGGCCATTCGCGAGAACATGAACTGCGCCGAGCTGGGCATAGAGACCCACATCACGCCCGAGTTCGTGCGCCAGGAGGTGGCCGCCGGGCGCGCCGTCATACCGGCCAACATCAACCACCCCGAGTCGGAACCGATGGTGATAGGCACCAACTTCCTTGTAAAGATAAACACAAACATAGGCAACTCGGCCACCACCTCGGGCATTGACGAAGAGGTGGAGAAGGCCGTTTGGAGCTGCAAGTGGGGAGGCGACACGCTGATGGACCTCTCTACGGGCGACAACATACACGAGACGCGCGAGTGGATATTGCGCAACTGCCCCGTGCCGGTGGGCACCGTGCCCATGTACCAGGCCTTCGAGAAGGTGGGCGGGCGCGCCGAAGACCTCTCGTGGGAGGTATTCCGCGACACGCTCATCGAGCAGTGCGAGCAGGGCGTCGACTATTTCACCATCCACTGTGGCATCCGCCTGAAGAACGTGCCGCTCTCGCAGGGCCGGCTCACGGGCATGGTGAGCCGCGGCGGAAGCATCATCTCGAAGTGGTGCATGGTGCACAAGCAGGAGAGCTTCCTGTATTCACACTTCGACGACATCTGTGACATCTGCCGCAAGTACGACGTTGCCATCTCGCTCGGCGACGGACTGCGCCCCGGAAGCATCCACGACGCCAACGACGCCGCACAGTTTGCCGAGCTCGACACCATGGGCGAGCTCGTCGAGAGGGCTTGGGCCAAAGACGTGCAGGCCTTCATCGAGGGGCCGGGCCACGTGCCGATGCAGAAGATAAAGGCCAACATGGAGCGGCAGATAGAGAAGTGCCACGGCGCGCCTTTCTACACTCTGGGCCCGCTCGTCACCGATATCGCCCCCGGCTACGACCACATCACTAGCGCCATAGGGGCGTCGATGATAGGCTGGTATGGCACGGCCATGCTCTGCTACGTGACGCCCAAGGAGCACCTTGCGCTGCCCGACAAGGACGATGTGCGCACGGGTGTGGTAACATACAAGATTGCCGCCCATGCGGCCGACCTGGCCAAGGGCCATCCCGGGGCCACCATCCGCGACAACGCGCTTAGCAAGGCGCGCTACGAATTCCGCTGGAAAGACCAGTTCAACCTGGCTCTCGACCCGGAGCGCGCGCTCGAATACTACAAGACGTCAAACGAGGTGGAGGGCCGTTTCTGCACCATGTGCGGCCCGAACTTCTGCGCTGCGCGCATAAGCCACTCGCTCAAAGACTGCGACTTGTGATGAAGTTTATCGTGTTTACCTCCCCGGAGTTCTTCTCCGGGGAGGATTTTTATATACGCCGGCTGTTCTACGCCGGTGTCGACGTGCTCCACCTGCGCAAGCCGGGGGCCTCGGCCGCCCATTGCGCGGCACTGCTCGATGCCATACCCGTGCAGTGGCATGGCCGCATAGTGGTGCACGACCATTTCGGGCTCTGCCGCGACTACGGCCTCATGGGGGTGCACCTGAACAGCCGCAACCCCTTGCCGCCGTCGGGCTTTGTGCCGCGGTCGGTGTCGGCCTCGTGCCATTCACTGGCCGAGGTGGCCCGGCGCAAGCCCGGGCTGAGCTATGTCACGCTCAGCCCCGTGTTCGACAGCATATCAAAGCAGGGCTACCGCTCGGCCTACACCGATGCCCAACTGCGCGGCGCGGCCTCGGCGGGCATCATCGACAGCCGTGTGGTGGCCCTCGGCGGGGTGAGCCTGCAGGGCATACCCATGCTTCGCGACTGGGGCTTCGGCGGTGCCGCCTTTCTTGGCGATGTGTGGGAGCGTGCGGGGCAGCCCGGCTTTGATGGCTATCTCGCCCGGCTGCGCTCGGCGCTCGACGGCCTGCCGGAGTAGGTTGCCGTCTGCTCTGCCTGGCGGCAACTTTTGTCCGGGTCGGTAAAAAATCTTCACATGCTTGCCAGAGGCAGCCGTTTAGCGTTGCCGCATGGGCCGTTTTGCCTTTCAAAACAGGCCGTGCGGCAATGCTGTTTGGCCTGTTTCGCAGGGCGAAACGGCCCGTTGCGCCAATGGCCTGGCCTGCAGCGCTTTGCCTTCGCGGCAGGCACGCCCGGGCGGTTGCAAACATTTTTTACATCCATGCCGTTGCAGTTATCTGCCCTTGGCATCGTTTTTCCGTGGTTTTTTGCTTATCTTTGCATTTCGGTAGGCCGCGCCCGGAGTTCACCGGGCGTTCTCCCGCCTTTGTGTTTGTGCCTTTCGTGCATGTTCGCCTAAATCGTTGTGCCCTGTAGCCACGCCCCCTAAGTCACGTAGCAAGCATGGGATAAAACTTTTGTGAAGCAGATGAAGCATTTGGTTTGCGCATTTTTTATATTGGCTGCCGCCCTGTTTTCTTGTGGCAGGCCCGGCTATCCGCCCGGGCTTGTGGCAGCCGACAGTCTCAGCGAAGTGAGCCCCGACAGCGCTATGGTGGTGCTTGGCAGTGTTGAACGTGGGCTGAAGGCCATGGACGACGACGCGCTGTGGTACTACAGGCTGCTGCGGCTTAAGGTGCGCGGCAAGGCTTACGAGGCGTTTTCACGCGCCGACAGCGCCGAGGCCTTTGCCGTGCTCGACCACTACCGGCGACGTGGCGACCACCATCTGCTGCCCCAAGCCTATTATTATGCGGGCTGCGTGGTGCGCGACATTGGCAACGCGCCAATGGCCATCGACTTGTTTCAGCAGGGCATGGACGCCATGGCAGACACCACCGACCTGAAACTGAGGAGCATTCTCAACTTCCAGACCGGCTTCCTGCTGTTTGAACAAGGGGTGTATGCGCCCGCTGTGAATTATTTCAAAGAGTCGCTCAGGCTTGAACGGCTGCGCAAGGATACGGCCATGATGGCTTACTGCTACGAGAAACTGGCATATACTTATGAAGATGGCGGGGTGTGTGACAGTGCCTTGCATTATCATCGGTTAGCCATATTGTGTGCCAAGGATTCGCGTGACAGTGTATTATATAAACGTATGGTTGCTTCAATGGCTTCTTATTATGTCAAGTCGGGAATGTATGGGCAGGCTGACAGTTGTTTGGCTAAATACAGTCCTTATATTAAGGAGTTCGATAGGATACCATTTTACGGTATGAAGGCCATTGTATGTATGAACACCGGGCGTTATGATGAAGGCTATTCATATTGTAAAATGATGTTGGATGATGGCACTGTATTGTCTAAGCAGACTGCATGTCGCTTGCTAATACAGTATTATCTACGGCAAGGTGCAATTGAGAAAGTGTCAAAATATGTAACGTTGTTCTCTGAATATTCAGACTCTTTGGATAGACTGACGGCCAAAGAGGTCGTGTCTCGTATGAACGCAAGCTATAATTATAATATATATAAGATAGAGAATGCTGAGTTAAAAGCCGGAAAACTCAAGACATTTGCGGCCTTATGGACTCTCGGTCTTGCTGTAATGGGAGTTGTTTTGCTTTATGTCAGGCATTTAAAGGTGTCGCGTCGTAATAGCAGGGAACGCGAACTACGATGGATTTCTCTTCAGAAAGAAATGCAGGAGATAAGCGAAGCAAATATAAAACAAAAAGAGGAACAGATATACAAGCTTGCACTTGAACTCGAGGAAACCAAGGATCGCAATGCCGGGCAGTCAAAGTTGTTGATGCAACAGAAGGAAAAGTTGGAGATGCTTGTGTCTATGGCTCACCAAAAGCGGACAATTTGTGATACAATAAAAGAGCGTTTGGTCACGTCGAGTGTCTATTCTATGGTTCATGCGGCTGCAAAGGACGGGCGTGTTTTGTCGAAAAGTGACTGGATGGAGATAGACACATTCATCAATGAGCTTATTCCTAACTTTAGGAATGGATTATATTGTATAAGTGAAATAAGCGAGCAGGATTACAGGCTTTGTCTTTTGATACGTATCGGTGGGCTTGCTGGAAAGGATATGGCCATCTTGTTGGGGCGCACAGATGGCGCAGTTTCTAAGGCAAAAAGAAAATTGCAGGAGCGGTTTTTGGGCGATGACCATGATAAAACGACTTTTGAGGAGTTTGTAACTTCATTGTAATTGACTGTGTAGCAGGCTGGTTCGTTGGCTGAAAATGCGATTGAATTAAAATTGAAAGTGTGAATTCAATTTTAATTCAATCGCTTTTTTGTGATTTACGCATGCCATATCGTAATTTTGCAGCGTTGAAAATTATTAATCAATAGATTTGGATTGACATGAGACAAAAGACATTTTTTGCATTTGTTATTGCTGTTAGTTCTGTCATTAACTTAAATGCTGAGAGCATAGAAATGCAATCTGGTAGAATTAAACAATTTCCAGGCGGTCCTCATAGCGAGGCCCCTGAGGTGGATTATGATTGTGAGCTGTTGGTAATCAAGGCGGACACAACTTATAATTCTGCGCGTATTGTCGTAAAAAACAAATTCGGGCAAGTGTTATATGATGGTATCTTGGATATAAAAAAAACAGCCACAGGTCTTGTATGTGCCTGATTCTGACAAACGGAGTATTGAGATTTACTGCGGTAAGGAGGTATATTGGGGCGTCTTCGAGGAAGATTGACAAGAGAAACTTCTAAAGTTCGGCAACTTATTTAATCATACATTTTAGTTTAACTATTTAGTTTTTGTAATTATGAACAAGTGTTTTCGATATCATATTCAATGATGGTTCTGTCTCGCCGAAGCACTCGATGCAAGTGACAATTAGTAGTTCGTTGCGCTGTAAAAGAGCTCTTTTTACCGAATAAGGGCTAAAATGGCGATAGATTGAAACCTCTTTGATAGAGATATTGAGTATATTTGGCGAGCACATTGTGCAAGAGTCTTATGTTTAATCAATAAAAATGACAGGTTATGAGAATTAAAAAAGTCATTCTGTTGGCCTCATTGCTGTTGGCCTTGAGTAGTGTTGCGTATGCCCAAAAGGGCAAGTTGGAAGGCGGTGTCGACACCCGCATGTCGTTTTACGACGATGATTTGTCGTTAGTTGCTACCGGCGCACAGTTTGGTTATGGCTTCACCGACTGGTTCTCGGCAGGCTTGAGGCTTGAGAGTTCCGTGTCGATGTTCAAGACAGACGGCATTACCCTGGCCGACAAGAACGCCACGGCAGGCCTTTACACCAACTTCAATGTGCTTAAGTTTGACAGCAATGTGCTTTCGCTTTCGGCCTCGGGAGGCGCTTCGTTGAAAGGCAACGGATGGAAATACACCTATTATGACGGTCTTGTAAGGTTAGACCGCAAAGTCGGTTCGTGGAAGATTGGCTTAGGCCTTGGTGCCCGCTATTATGATTCGCGCAACGATTTCTCGGGCAACAAGCTCCGTTTCTACGTCATGTTCGGGGCGTCTTTTTCGTTCTGACGTGCCTGTTGCCTGAGCGGCGGCAGTCTTGCGGCCGTGTGGGCCGGGGCATAGTGCCTTGGCGGCATGTGGTTGCCGGTGCCCTCCGGGCGTGATGAAGAAAAGCGGGGCGCAAACTGCTGCGCAATGGTTTGGCTGCCATTGCCTGTTGCAGTTTGCGCCTCGCTTTTGTTGTGCGGGCCTGCGGCCGCCCCTTGGCCGTAGCCGGTGGCAGGCCGCAGGCTGCTTGCAGTCATTGTTCGGCCATAATCTGGGCGGCGTGGTCTTTCACCTTTATCTGCTTGGGGCCTATGATTCGTTCCACCGTGCCGTCTTCGCCAATGATGAACGTGGTGCGGAACGTGCCGAAATACTTGCGGCCGTACATGCTCTTTTCGCCCCATACGCCAAACTCCTCTACCAGTTTCTTGTCGGTGTCGGCTATGAGCGAGAACGGCAGTTCGTTCTTGGCGATGAACTTCTGGTGCGACTTCTCGTCGTCGACGCTCACTCCCACCACCTCATATCCTTGCTTGCGCAGCTCCGCATAGTTGTCTCTCAGGTTGCAAGCCTCGCTCGTGCAGCCCGACGTCATGTCCTTTGGGTAGAAGTATATCACCAGTTTGCGGCCGGCGTAGTCGCTCAGCCTCACCTCTTGTCCGTTTTCGTTGCGCCCCAGTATCTCGGGCGCCTTGTCTCCTATTTCCATGTTTCTTGATGTTGTTAAGTTTATTCCCGGCATCGCCGGCGGCAGCTTGGCGTGCCGCCAGGGCCTCCTTGCGTTGGCGGCTCCGTAGTGGCCGGTTGTCAATGCCGTGCCCGCCGATGCACTTGCAAATATACACCATTCCCGGCTTACGGGCAAGCCGGTGCCCGCTTTTTTTGCCATTGTGACCTAAAAAGCGTAACTTTGCACCATGAAACTTCAACAACGCGACAGGCAGATACTATCGATAGCCCTGCCTTCGATAGTGTCCAACATCACCGTGCCGCTGCTCGGGCTGGTCGATGTGGCCATCATGGGCCACGTGGGCAATGCCGTCTATATCGGCGCCATTGCCGTGGGGTCTATGATTTTCAACCTTGTCTACTGGATATTCGGATTCTTGCGCATGGGCACCAGCGGCATGACGTCGCAGGCCCTGGGCCGTCGCGACCTGCCGGAGGTGACGCTCCTGCTGGCCCGCTCGCTCGCGGTAGCCTTTGGCGTGGCCCTTGTGCTGCTGCTCTTGCGCGGCCCTTTGCTTGCGGCTATGCTCGCCCTGATAAAGCCCACGCCCGACGTGGCCCCTCTGGCGGCCCGTTATTTCCATATATGCGTGTGGGGCGCCCCCGCCATGCTCGGTCTCTACGGGCTCATCGGGTGGTTCATCGGCATGCAGAACACCCGCGCGCCCATGTTCATATCCATCATGCAGAACGTGGTAAACATAGCTGCGAGCCTCACGCTCGTGGTTTGGGGCGGCCTGAAACTTGAGGGTGTGGCCGCGGGCACGGTCATTGCCCAGTATGCCGGCTTCATCGTGGCGCTGTGCCTGCTGGCCCGCCACTATGGCAGGTTGCGCCGCCACTTCCGCCTCGGCGCCGTTCCCGACCGCCGCGCCATGGGCCGCTTCTTCACCGTCAACCGCGACATATTCCTCCGCACGCTCTGCCTTGTGGCCGTAAACCTGTATTTCACCTCGGCCGGGGCCAGGCAGGGAGCCGTTGTGCTGGCCGTCAACACGTTGCTGTTGCAGCTCTACCTGCTGTTCTCTTATGTGATGGACGGCTTTGCCTATGCCGGCGAGGCCGTTTGCGGACGATATTACGGGGCGCGCAACAGGGCCGCGTTCAGCGATACGCTGCGCCGCCTGTTTGTGTGGGGTGGGGCCATGGTGGTGCTGTTCACGGCCGTCTATGCCATCGGCGGCACCCCTTTTCTGCGCCTGCTCACGTCTGACGGCGACGTCATAGCCGCGTCGGCGGCCTATTTCCCTTGGGCCGTGGCCATACCGGCTGCCGGTGTTGCCGCCTTCGTATGGGACGGCGTGTTTGTCGGCATCACCGCCACGAGGGCCATGCTCGTGTCGCTTGCCGTGGCTGCGGCGTCGTTTTTCGGCGTCTACATGGCCTTTCACAGTGCCATGGGCAACCATGCTCTGTGGCTGGCCATGATTGTCTATCTGTTTATGCGCGGCCTCACGCAGACCGCCGTCTACGCTTTCTTCAAGCGTTGGCTGCGCCTCGACTTCTGAGCCGGCGCCGCCTTGGGCAGCCGTTTGGGCCGCCGCAGTCGCAGGATTATCTTGCCCGATGTTGCCTCCGCCACGGCGTCAGGGGCTGTGGCGGCAAATATGGCGGTTTTTGATGGGTTTGGCTAATCGCCACTATGCCAGGTGTTTACGTGCGCCGTGGCGCGCCTGCCGCGGCATCGTGGGCTGTGTGGGGGCCTGCCAGCGGGGCTTTTCGGTGATGTTTGGTGAGAAAATGGCTTGCCGGGCGGCCGCCGTTGCGTGCCAAAACGGCCTTTCCCGTCTGGCAAAACGGGCCGTTTTACAATGCCGTACGGCACATATCGCAGATTTCCGGCCACCGTTCGGCCCGTCACGAGGCATCCGTGCGTATTGCAATTCCTGTTTCGTCAAAACCGTTTTTCAATACTTTTTACCTCCCGGCCCGTCATGGTGGGCGGCCAGGGGCGGCTGTCGGGGCGTGCCGGCGCGCTGCCCCGGCAACAAAAAACGCATGATTTATTAGGTTCGTATGGTTTATTTCAGTATCTTTGCATAAGATAATCTGCGCTCGGGAATGTGCAAGCAAGCTTGCATTCCGCTCGCTTGCAGAGTCTGAAAAACAAGATAAACACCATCCGGGAGGCCGCATTCACTTGCACTCCCGCACTTATCGTCATTTAAAACAATACAGGCACCGCGCCAAGTAAACCGGCCCCGAACAGGGGGACACCCAGCCACGAGGCGCAACATGGGCCACTCAAAACAGCAGGTCATGAAGAAGTTAGCATTAAGCATAGTCGTTGCGTTGGCATTGCTGCCCGTGTCGATGTTCGGGCAGAGCTATTCGGCGCTGTGGAAGCAGGCCGACGAGGCAGCCGACAAGGATTTGCCAAAGACAAGAATAGGCATTTTGGAAAAGATAGAGGCCAAGGCCCGCGCCGAAAAGGCATACGGCCAGTTGCTCAAGGCCGGGCTGCTGAAGGCCCGGGTTGCGGCCGAGGTGGCCCCCGACTCGCTGCGCCCGGCCGTCGACAGGCTGGCTGCCCAATGCCACGGGGCCGACGACCCGGTGCTGAAGGCCGTTTGCGCCGCCGTGCTATACCGCATATACACCGCAAACCCGGATGTCGACGACTCGGCCTCCGTGCTGGCCGGCAGGTACAAGGCCATGGCCATGGCCGACGTGGGGGCCCTGGCGCGCACCAAGGCCGACGCTTTCAGCCCTATGGTGACAGAGGGATATAACGGCAAGATATTCGGCGACGACATGCTGAGCGTGGTAGGATACGAGGTGGGCGACTTCGGCGCGCTCTACAACCACTACCATGCCGCCGGCAACAGGCAGGCCGCATGCCTCGCCGCGCTGGGCATGATAAGGCAGCACAAGGGGCAGGCCGAGGTGTGCGTCAACAAGTCTGAATACATCAACTGGCTCGACTCGCTCACCCATGTCTACTCCGACCTCGACGTGGCCTGCGAGGCCGCCATCGAGAGATACCGCTACATGGAGGACTGCCCGGGCGTGACGGCAGAGCAGAAGATAAGCTACATACACTACGCTCTCGACAAATGGGGCGGCTGGCAGAACGCCGGCCAGTTGCGCAACGCCGAGCGCGAGCTCACCGCGCCGTGCTTCACTGTGCAGATGGCGAGCTCGGTGGTTGAGCCGGGCAAGGCGCAGACCATGGCGCTGAGCGGCCTGCGCAACGTCGGTTCGGTGCAGATGGCCGTCTACCGCACGGCCCTGCAGGGCGGCACCGACCTGAATCCCGCCAACGAAGACGACTACAAGAAAATGCGCGCCGGGCTGCAAGAGCTCAAGGACAAGGCGCAAGAGCACCGATACATAAGCCATCCCGACTATCAGTTCTTTGAAGACTCGATGGTGGTGCCGGGCCTGCCGGTCGGTGTCTACATGATTGAGGTGCGCACATCGCCCGCAACCGAGACCGTGAGATGGCTGTATTACGTCACCGACGTTTACTTGCTGAGCCACGGCCTGCCCGGCAACCGCACGCGCTATGTGGCCGTGAGCGCCACCACGGGGCAGCCGTTGCCCGGGGCACGCGTTAGGCTGGAGACCGAGGGCCGCTATGGCGGCAAGCCCGTGGCAGCCACGCTGACATGCAACGCCGACGGCGAAACAGTATATGCATACGGAAAGAGACAGCCAGCCATGGCCCGCGCGTTTACCGACACCGACAGGTACAGCCCCAATGCGTGGGCTTACAACGTGTTCTCTTACAGCTCACGCGACGGCCAGTCTGAGCAAACGCGCGTGTTCACCGACCGCAGCGTCTATCGCCCGGGGCAGACGGTGCACGCCTCGGCTGTGGTGTATGAGTCGGCAGGCGGCACCGACGCCAAGGCCAAGGCAGGCCGGCGGGTGAAGGCTTTGCTGCGCGACGCCAACTTCAAGGTGGTGTCTGAGAAAGAGATTGTGACCGATGGCTATGGCACTTGCGCCGCCGACTTCGTGCTGCCCGTGGGCACTCTCAACGGCAGTTTTACCGTTTTCGTGAACAACTCGTCGGCACGCATACGTGTTGAAGAGTATAAACGACCCACCTTCAAGGTTGAGTTCCCGAAGATAAACGAGAAGTATGCCGCGGGCGACACGCTCGTGGTGAGGGCCAAGGCCCTGAGCTTTGCCGGCGTTCCGGTGCAGGGCGCACAGGTGAAATATACCGTTAGGCGCCGCCGGTCGCTCTGGTGGCGGCCCGCGCCGGGCTTTTCGGCATCGTCGAAGGCTCTGCCCGGCATGGACGACACGGAGCTGTGGAGCGGCAATGCGGTAACCGGTGCCGACGGTTCGTTTGCCGTGACCATGCCGATGGTGCTGCCCGAGATGCCCAAGGGCATAAGCATGTTCTACAACATCGTGGCAACGGCCGACGTGACCGACGTGGGCGGCGAGACCCGCACGGGCGAAGTGAGCGTGCCAATAGGCACCAAGCCGACGGCCTTCAGCTGCGACCTGCCCGAAAAGGTGGTGGCCGACAGTTTCAAGACCGTGGTGTTCACGCTGCGCAATGCCGCCGGCGAGCCCATCAGCGCCGACGTGCGCTTCCGCATCGACGGTGGCGGCGAGTGGCTGTCGGGCAAGACCTCGGCCCCCTTGCCAGTGGGGCGGCGGCTTGCTTCGGGGCGCCACAGGCTCTTTGCAGTGTGCGAGACCGACACCATCGATACCGAGTTTGTGGCCTTCTCGCTCAACGACACGGTGCCGTGCATCAACAGCCGCAGCTGGTTTTATGCATCCGCCACTGAGTTCCCGGCCGACGGGCGGCCTGTGACGGTGCAGGTGGGCTCGTCAGACAGCACCGTGCATATAGTCTACTGCCTGGCGTCGGGCGACCGCATCATCGAGAGCGGGGCGGCAGACGTGACCAACAGGCTGGTAAACCGCAAGTTTGTGTATAAGGAAGAGTATGGCGACGGCCTGTTGCTGACATACGCCTGGGTGAAAAACGGGCAGTGCCACAAATACAGTGCCACCATCGCCAGGCCGGTGCCCGACCGCAGGCTCCGCATGGCATGGACAACGTTCCGCGACCGCCTGACCCCCGGCCAGAAGGAAGAGTGGCGGCTCAGCATAACCAACCCCGACGGAACGCCGGCCAAGGCTCAGCTCATGGCCACGCTCTACGACATGTCGCTCGACCAGGTGGTGCCCCATTCGTGGTCGCTCGACGTCAGTGAGTGGCTGTCGCTGCCCTATGCCGGATGGTTGTCCAGGCCGAGTATTGGCATTTATCAAAGTGCCGAGCAGTCGTGGAAACCGTTTGCTTTCCGCGAACTCGCGGTGAGCTCATTCGACAGTTCGGTGTTCCCCGTTTCTCTTCCCATGCTTTACGGTTATTCAAACATAATGATCAGGGGCACCCGTTCGGTAAAGCGCGCCCCGATGGCCATGGCCAAGGCCGCGCTCAACTCTGCCGAGGCGGCCGCCGACATGGCTGTCGAAGCCGAGCAGAGCGTGGCTCTGACAGGTGCCGTTCCGGCCCCGGAGGCGGCCTCAGGCGCCCCGGCCGGTGGCGGCGGGAGAGCGGCCGGGGTACAGGTGCGCGAGAATCTCAACGAGACCGCGTTCTTCTATCCGGCCCTCGAGGCCGACGCCGAGGGCGGGGTGACACTGAAGTTCACGCTGCCCGAGAGCCTCACAACATGGCGTTTCATCGGTGTGGCCCACACAAAAGACATGCTCACGGGCACCATCGGTGGCGAGGCCGTGGCCCGTAAAGACGTGATGGTGCAGCCCAACGTGCCGCGCTTTGTCCGCGTGGGCGACAAGGCACGCATCACCGCGCGCGTTATCAACACGTCGGAAAGGGGCGTTGGCGGAACGGCGCGCATGGAACTGATAGACCCCGAGACCGAGGCCGTGGTGCTGAGCCGCACGCAGAGCTTTGCCGTTGAGGCCGGGGCGACGGCAGCTGTGGCCTTCGACTGCAGCCCCGACGGCGCGCAGCCGCTGCTCGTATGCCGCATAACGGCATCCGGCAATGGCTTCAGCGATGGCGAGCAGCACTATCTGCCGGTGTTGCCCGACCGCGAGCGCGTCACCGTCACGGTGCCGTTCACCCAGCACGGGGCCGGCACCATGGCCGTGCGCATTGATACCATGTTCAGGAAAGGCGCCTCCGACCGCAAGCTGACAATAGAATATACCAACAATCCGGCATGGCTGATGGTGCAGGCATTGCCGTATGTGGGCACGCCGCGCGACGACAACGCCGTCGACCAGGCCGCCGCCTTCTATGCCAACGCCCTCGGCCGCAGCATGGCACTGCGCTCGCCGCGCGTCAAGACCGTCTTCGACAGCTGGCGAATGGAGCCCGCGGGGGCGCAGTCGCTGGCAAGCAGCCTTGCGAAAAACGCCGAACTGAAGGACATTGTGATGAGCGAGACACCCTGGGTGGCCGATGCCGACCGCGAGACGGAGCAGAAACAACGCCTCGCCGACTTCTTCGACGAGTCGCTGATGCAGAGCCGCATGGATGCCGCGGCGGGCAAGTTGCGTGCCCTGCAGAACCCCGACGGGTCGTGGAGCTGGTGGCCCGACATGCCCGGCAGCCTGAGCATGACCGTCGAGGTGGCCGAGATGCTCGTCCGCCTCGACAATATGGCAGGCCGGCAGGAGCTGTCTGCCGCGATGCTCAACAAGGCTTTCGGCTACATGGACAAGCGTTTTGTTGAGCAGGTGGCCGACATGAAGCGCGCCGAACGCGCTGGACGGCCACAGGCTTTCCCCGGTGGCGAGGCTCTGCGCTACCTATATCTCTGCGCCGTCGACGGCCGCAAGCACTCCGCTTCGGCCTCGGCCGCCGCCGATTACCTCGTGGCCCTGCTCCGGAAAGAGGCAAAAGGGCAGTCGATATACGACAAAGCTCTCACCGCCATCGTGCTTGCAAAGCGGGGCGACAGCCGCCTCGGCCGTGAGTATGTGCAGAGCCTGAAGGAATACACCGTGTTTACCGAAGAGGCCGGACGCTATTACGACACACCGCGCGCGGCCTATTCGTGGCGCGACTACCGCATACCGACACAGGTGGCGGCCATGGAAGCCATAGCCGCCATAACCCCGCAAGACAGCGCAACGCTCGACCAGATGCGCCGCTGGCTGCTGGGCCAGAAGCGCACACAGGCTTGGGATACGCCCATCAACAGCGTCAACGCCATCTACGCGTTCCTCGCCGGGGGCACTGAGCTGCTCGAATCGGGCGGGCGCACGGCCCTCGCCATCGACGGCAAGGCCATCGACGCGCCTCAGGCCACGGCCGGCCTGGGCTATGTGAAGACGGCCTTGCACAACCCCAAGGGCACGACGTTTACCGCAACAAAGACGTCTGGCGGCACGTCGTGGGGCGCAGTCTACGCCCAGTTCATGCAAGACGCATCCAAGGTGGCACCGTCTGCCTCGGGCATAAGCGTGAAGCGCGAGATTGTGGCCGACTCTGCCGGGCTGCATGTGGGCAGCCGCGTCAGGGTGCGCATAACCATCCGGGCCGACCGCGACCTCGACTTTGTGCACGTGGCCGACCGCCGCGCAGCCTGCATGGAGCCCGTGGGACAGCTCAGCGGCTACCGCAACGGCGCATACTGCTCGCCGAAGGACAATGCTACCAACTATTACTTTGACCGCATGAGCAAGGGCACGCACGTGGTGGAGACCGAGTATTACATTGACCGCGCGGGCCGTTACGAGACCGGAACGTGCACCGCCGGCTGTGCCTATGCCCCCGAGTACCGCGCCACGGCGCCGTCGGTGGCAATAGAAGTGAAAGAATGAACATTACGATTCTGCCGCGACCAGGGCGGCAGATGCTTCAAAATAAAATATGGACAAGAGAATATTGCTGGCAGCGCTGGTGGCCATGGCCTCATTGCAGGCCGGAGCCCAGCGCCTGACCGTAGAGAAAGAGACTGTCGACTGCGGCAGCGTGGCTTACGACGCCCCCGTTACCGCAGTGTTCGAGCTGCGCAACAAGGGCGCACGCAAGTTGAAGATTAACGACGTAAGGGTGAGTTGCGGATGCATAGGCGTAGACTATCCCAAGGGCGAGGTGGGCGGAGGCGACCGCTTCAAGGTTCGCCTTACATACGACGCCCGCCAGCTTGGCCACTTTGAAAAGACGGCCGCCATCTACAGCAACGGCTCAAAGAAACCCGTATACCTCACGATGAGGGGAGTGGTGCTTGCCGAGGTAGAAGACTACACGGGCAGCTACCCCTATGAGTTCGGCGACCTCAGGGCCGACAAAAACGTGTTGGAGTTTGACGACGTGAACAAGGGCGACACGCCGGAGCTTGAGATTTACATACGCAACACGGGGACGAAGACGCTCCAGCCAAACATAATGCACCTGCCGTCTTACCTCTCGGCCGCCGTAACACCCGAGAAGTTGCGCCCCGGCCACGCCGGCCGCATCAGCGTGTCGCTCAATTCGGAGAAGCTGCGCGACTACGGCCTTACGCAGACATCGGTCTACCTGGCCAACATGCCCGGCGAGGAAGTGAGCCCGGAAAAGGAAATCACCGTGTCGTCGGTGTTGCTGCCGGGCTTCGACGGCATGACCGCCGAGGTGAAGAAGTTTGCGCCCAAGATGGAAATGTCGGCCGACTCGATAGTGTTCGACTTCGAAGGCAAGAGCCGGAAGAAGGGCGAGATAAAGATAACCAACGCCGGCCGCTCGACGTTGAAGATAGGTTCGCTGCAGATGTTCACCGCAGGCCTGCGCGTCACGTTGGGCAAGCGGGAGCTCGACGCGGGCGAGTCGACAGAACTGAAGGTGACGGCCTACCGCGATGAACTGTCGAAAGTGCATTCGCGGCCGCGCATACTTATGATAACCAACGACCCCGACAGGCCGAAGGTAGTAGTGAAAATTAAAACCAAGTGAGCTATGCAACACCCCGAAAACAATGCAGAATACAAGGGGCTGACCGTCAACAGCGGTGTAGAGCAGCCTTCTATAGTGAACCCATACCTCAAGCGCTTCCGCCGCAGGCACCGCGAACTGTCGGTGAGCGAGATGGTTGAAGGCATACTGAAAGGCGATGTCACCGTGCTGAGCCAGGCGGTGACGCTCGTCGAGAGCGTCAACCCCGACCACGTGGGCAAGGCCCAGGAGGTGATAGACAAGTGCCTGCCATACAGCGGCAGGTCTGTGAGGGTGGGCATAAGCGGAGTGCCCGGAGCAGGCAAGTCTACGTCGATAGACCAGTTTGGCGTCCATGTGCTTGGCGAACATGGCGGCAAGCTGGCCGTGTTGGCCATCGACCCGAGTTCCGAACGGTCGAAGGGCAGCATACTCGGCGACAAGACCCGCATGGAAAAACTGGCCCAGCACCCCGACTCGTTCATACGCCCCAGCCCCACGGCAGGCTCGCTCGGCGGGGTGGCCCGCAAGACTCGGGAGACCATCATACTGTGCGAGTCGGCCGGATTCGACAAGATCTTTGTCGAGACGGTGGGAGTGGGGCAGAGCGAAACGGCCTGCCACTCGATGGTCGACTTCTTCCTGCTCATACAGCTTGCCGGCACCGGCGATGAGCTTCAGGGCATAAAGCGCGGCATAATGGAGATAAGCGACGGCATAGTCATCAACAAATGCGATGGCGAAAACGTGGACAAGTGCCACCTCGCCGCCCGTAACTTCCGCAACGCGCTGCATTTCTTCCCCAAGCCCGAGAGCGGATGGACGCCGCAGGTGATGTGTTACAGCGGCTTCTATGGCACGGGCATAAAGGAGATATGGGACATGGTGTACCGCTATGTCGACTTTGTCAAGGCCAATGGATACTTCGACCATCGCCGCAACGAGCAGAGCAAGTACTGGATGTACGAGACTATCAACGAGCACCTGCGCAGCAGTTTCTACAACAGCAGGCTCATACAGCAGCGGCTGGCCGACGCCGAGAGGATGGTGCTGGCCGGAGGCAAGACCAGCTTCGCGGCCGCAGGCGAGCTTCTCGATGCCTATTTTGCCGAGATGAAGAAATGACACATCCCCCTGTCTCCTGCCGTTGAGGCATGGCGGCTGGGGGATGTAGCATTGTGCCCCGGGTGGCGAAAAAACTTTACCATGCCATTCATGTGCGCCCACAAGGGCCATGCTGACGGCCGAAACGGCCCGTTCTGCCCTGCCGGACGGCATGTTTGGCGGTGCCGGACGGCCCGTTTTGCAACGTAAAATGTGCCGTATCGCAAAGCGTTGGCACTGAGGTGGTTGCGCGCCTTGCCCACGACGGTAAGCAAACTTTACACATGTGCCGAGTCACGGGCATGGCTTAGCCTGTGCGGCACACATTGTTTTACAACCAAAACAACATAAGACAAGTGCAGATAGAAATAGACAATGGCAGCGGATTTTGCTTCGGCGTGACCACTGCCATAAAGAAAGCCGAGGAAGAACTGGCCGGTGGCAAGACGCTCTATTGCCTCGGCGACATAGTACACAACGGCATGGAGTGCGAGCGGTTGCGCCGGATGGGCCTCGTGACCATCAATCACGAAGACCTGCGCAGGCTGCGCAACGCCAAGGTATTGCTGCGCGCCCACGGCGAACCGCCCGAGACCTACGAGCTGGCGCGGCGCAACAACATCGAGATAATAGACGCCACATGCCCTGTGGTGCTGCAGCTGCAGCGCAGGATAAAGCGGCAGTTTGACGCCAACCCCGACGCGCAGATTGTGATATTCGGCAAGAACGGCCACGCCGAGGTGCTTGGGCTGGTGGGGCAGACAGAGAGCAAGGCCATAGTGATAGAGGCTTTCGACGATGTGGTGAAGCTCGACTTCAACCGCGACATATACCTTTATTCGCAGACAACAAAGTCGCTCGACGAGTTCCATCGCATCATAGACTACATCCAGGGGCACATATCGCCATCGGCAACGTTCCGCAGCTTTGACACGATATGCCGGCAGGTGGCCAACCGAATGCCCAACGTGAGCGCATTTGCCGCCCGGCATGACCTCATACTGTTTGTCTGCGGGCATAAGAGCAGCAACGGCAAGGTGCTCTTCAACGAGTGCCTGAGGGTTAACCCCAACAGCCATCTCGTGGAAGGGCCGGGCGAAATCGACCCGCGATGGCTGCAGGGCGTGGACACGGTGGGCATCTGCGGGGCCACGAGCACGCCCAAGTGGCTGATGGAGCAGTGCCGCGACGCGTTGGTCAAAGGCTGTGACATGAAAACCATTACTAACATAAACGACCAATGAAGAAGACTTTACTGACAGCCGTCATGGCGGCGGCAGCCCTCGCCGGCGCCGCGCAGGACAGCAAGATGGACGAGTTTGTGAGCTCGCTCATGCAGAAAATGACCATTGAAGAAAAGATTGGGCAGCTCACTTTGCAGGTGGCCGGCGACATAACCACCGGCTCTGTGCAGTCGTCGCCCGTCACGGAACGCATTGCCGCGGGCCGGATGGGAGGTGTGTTCAATGTGAAAGGGGCGGGCAAGATACGCCAGTTGCAGGACATTGCCGTCAAGCAGACGCGACTGGGCATACCTTTGCTCGTGGGCATGGACGTGGTGCATGGCTACGAGACCATCTTCCCCATACCGCTGGCGATGTCGTGCAGCTGGGACACCCTGGCCATAGAGCGCTCTGCGCGCATAGCCGCCAAGGAGGCAAGTGCCGACGGCATCAACTGGACTTACAGCCCGATGGTAGACATCAGCATGGATGCGCGCTGGGGACGCGTGGCCGAAGGCAGCGGCGAAGACCCGTATCTCGGCTCGTGCATAGCCCGGGCCATGGTGAGGGGCTATCAGGGCGACTATTCGGGCAAGGCCGACATAATGGCTTGCGTCAAGCATTTCGCGCTCTACGGGGCCGTCGAGGCGGGCAAGGACTACAACACCGTGGACATGAGCCGCATGCGAATGTACAACCGTTATTTCCCTCCCTACCGCGCGGCTGTTGACGCCGGGGCTGGCAGCTTCATGACTTCGTTCAACCTTGTCGACGGCATTCCGGCCACGGGCAACCGCTGGCTGCTCACCGATGTGTTGCGGAAGCAGTGGGGATTCGACGGTTTTGTGGTCACCGACTATGAGTCTCTGATGGAGATGACGCGCCATGGGGTGGGCGACCTCGCCTCGGTCTCGGTGCAGGCGCTGAAGGCCGGCACCGACATGGAGATGTGTTCGGAGGGCTTTTACAAGACGTTGGGGCAGTCGTTGAAGGATGGGCGCGTTTCAACCGACGACATCGACCGGGCCTGCCGGCGCGTGCTTGAGGCCAAGTATAAGCTGGGCCTTTTTGCCGACCCGTACAAGTATTGCGACGAAAGCCGCCACGCCACCGATGTGTATACGGCCGAGAACCGCGCCGAGGCACGCGAGCTGGCTGCCAAGACGTTTGTTCTGCTTAAGAACGAGGGCGGCCTGCTGCCACTGAAGAAGCAGGGAAAGATAGCGCTGATAGGCCCGCTGGCCGACAACGCCGCCAACCTGTGCGGTACGTGGTGCGTGGCCTACACCCCGGAGCGCTACTCCACGCTGCGCCAAGGGCTCGAGCGGGCTGTCGGCGGCAAGGCCACGGTGCTGTATGCGCAGGGGTGCAACCTTACGCGCGATGCCGCATTGCAGAAAGCCGCCGAGTTTGGCAGGACGATACCTCGTGGCGACGACGAGGCCATGAAGGCCGAGGCACTGCGTGTGGCGGCCGGGGCCGACGTGATAGTGTGCGCCATGGGCGAGTGCTCCGACATGACGGGAGAGAGCTCCAGCCGCGTAGACCTCGAGCTGCCCGACGTGCAGCGCGAGCTGTTGGCAGAGCTGCTGAAGCTCGGCAAGCCCGTGGTGCTGCTCAACTTCTCGGGCCGCCCCACTGTGATGACATGGGAGCAGGCCCGTGTGCCGGCCATCATGAACGTGTGGTTCGGAGGCTCCGAGGCTGCCGACGCCATCTGCGACGTGCTCTTTGGCGACCGTGTCCCGTCGGGAAAGCTCACCATGACCATGCCGCAGGCGGTAGGGCAGATACCTCTCTACTACAATCACATGAACACGGGGCGCCCTGTTCCCGAGGGCATAAAGTCGTACCGCAAGTACCAGAGCAACTATCTCGATGTGCGCAACGACCCGCTATATCCCTTTGGCTACGGCTTGAGCTACACCACGTTTAAGTATTCCGAGCCCCGGCTCAGCGCCGACAGCATGGCCGTAGACGGTTCGGTGAAGGTGAGTGTCGACGTTACGAATACGGGAGAGCGAGATGCCGACGAGGTAGTACAGTTGTACATACGCGACCTTGTGGCAAAGATAAGCCGTCCGGTGAAGGAACTCAAGGGGTTCAGTCGGGTGCACATCAAGGCCGGTGAGACCCGTACGGTTGAGTTTACTATCGTGCCCGACATGCTAAAATACTACGACAGCGAGCTCAACTATGGCCTCGACGCGGGCGAGTTTACCGTAATGACCGGGCCAGACAGCCGCCGGGTGAAGGGTTGCAAGCTCACCGTCTATTGATCGGAGGGCAGTGCCTTCAGCCTGTCGGGGCAGCATCTGTTGTGGCAGGAAAAACATAGTGGCGGGCGCAAAGACATTGCGCCCGCCACTTCTGTGTGCATGTTTCATGCCGGATTGCCTCATGCCTGCAGGCCGTGAGGGTGGCCCGGCGTTACGCTTTTTGCTTAATCGGCCTGCTTTTGGCACGCCTCGCGGAAGCGCTCCAGCAGCCATTGTTTCTGCTCGGCTATCGTCATGTGGCTGTTGTCAAGCTCTATGGCGTCGTCGGCCTTGCGCAATGGCGACACATCGCGGTGCGAATCGATGTAGTCGCGCTCCTTTACGTTGCGCAGAATGTCGTCGAAATCGGCGTCCATGCCTTTCGATTTCAGCTCGTCGAAGCGCCTTTGGGCCCTCACTTCGGCCGAGGCGGTGACGTAAATCTTCAGCTCTGCGTCGGGGAATACGGTTGTTCCGATGTCGCGCCCGTCCATTACCACTCCCTTGTCGCGGCCCATTGCCTGCTGCAGGGCCACCATGGCCGACCGCACAAAGGGCAGGGCGGCCACCGGGCTAACATGGTCTGACACTTCCATCGAGCGGATTTTGTCTTCCACCCTTTCACCGTTGAGGTATGTGTCGGGCCGCCCCGTGGCCTCATTCAGCCTGAATGAGATGCCGATGTCGCCCATCTTGCGCCTCAGGGCATCGGCGTCGATGCCCCCATCGGGCAAGAACATGTTGTTTTCGAGCGCATACAGCGTCACGGCACGGTACATTGCGCCGGTGTCTACGTATACGTAACCCACCTCGCGGGCCAAGTCTTTGGCCATCGTACTCTTTCCGCAAGACGAAAATCCGTCGATGGCTATCGTGATCTTCTTCATAAATTAAAGTGTATAAGTGGCGTTGAAGTTTAGTGACGCGGTTGAGACGTGGTACTTGCCGTAGGCCACATTCAGCTTGAAACGCTCCAGTTGGAGGCCTGCCCCGAACGAGAACCCTGCCCCGTGGCTGCTGCTTCCCTCCGCGTCATCGATGCTCATCTCGTCCGCTCTGCGGAAGTTGTAGCCCCCGGCGACGTAGATGCTGCTCGAAAGGAGCACGTCGACGCCCACCACGAAGTGGCTCGCGAAATCGCCGTGCCAGTCGTTCAGCCTTGTCATGGTGGCCGAAAGCCGTAGCGGGGCCTTGCCCAGTTGCTTGCTGATGCCGGCCTGCAGGTCGAACGGTATCTTCTCGAAGTCATCGTTGTATGCCTTGATCTGCCCGCCGAGGTTGCGTGCCACGGCCGACAGCGACAGCCCCTTGTCCTCGTCGTAGTAATTGATTCCGAGGTCCACTCCCACGGCGAGCGAGTTGTATCCGGCGATGCTTGAGGTGATGAACTTGCCCGATACGCCTCCGGCCAGCCTGTCGTTGAATATGTAGGCGAACGCTCCGCCCAGCACGATGTCCTTTGCCGAGAATGTGCCCGTCTCGATGTTGTCGGCCGTCACCTCCCTCATCTTGCCGTAGTCCATGTACTGTGCGGTGACGGCCCATGTGCCTCGCTCGCGCCATGCCCTTGTAAACGATGCGCTGGCCGTGTTGCTTCCCTCCATGTAAGTCATGTAGTTGAGGTTTATCGACATGTCGGTCACAGCCGTAATCAGCGCCGGGTTGTGGAAAATAAGGGTAGGGTCGTCTTCCACTATCGTTATGTTGTCGCCACCGAGGGCAGCCACGTGCGCGCTTACCGGCAGCCGCAGGAAGTTGTAATCCGTTTGGCTTTCCTGCGCTTGCGTTCCTGTTGCAATGGTAATGCAAAGCAATGCAAAAACAACTTTTTTCATTTCTTTAAACGATTTTGTCGGCAAAGTTACGCCTTTTTTCAAATATCTGAGCTATTTTTGTAGCTGCAAATGATGGCGCCACTGTTTTATAACGTGAAACAACGGCGAATATTATACTGTAGATGGAGATAAAGAAGACAAAGGCGGCCGATTTAGAGTCGGGCAGGATGACGTGGTTTCTGCTCGGACTGATATTTATCTTGGCTGTCTTTTTTGTTGTCTTTGAGTATAATGAGAGTGGGCCGGCACCCGAAGAGGCCGACGAAGACATGCTCGACGACCTGCCCGAGAAAGACGACGGGTTGGTGCCTATGATGCTTCCGCACACCACCCTGCGTGTGGTGCAGCCCACAGAGGTTCACCACGAGGCCCCGACAAAGACCCGGTTGGTGGACAACGACAAGGCCATGCGCGACAGCGAGACCCTTGCCGAGATAGCCATGGCTGTGCAGTCAGACCACGCCATGGTGCCGATAAGCGACGAGCCGAAGCCCAGCGTAGACGACCCCACGTCGCCGCCGTCGGAACTTATGGACGACAAGCCGCTCGACTTCCGCGTCGTAGAGAGCCTGCCCCAGTTTCCGGGCGGTGCCGTCGAGTTTATGAAATGGCTCACGCGCAACCTGCGTTACCCCCTTGCTGCCGAGCGGCAGAAGATAGAAGGGCGCGTGGTAGTGCAGTTCGTGGTTGAGCGCGACGGCTCCATCACCGGTCTCAAGGTGGTGCAGCCGGCCCATCCATACCTCGACCGCGAGGCCATGAGGGTGATGAACACCATGCCGAAATGGACTGCCGGCATGCAGAACGACAGGCCCTGCCGCACGATGGTGTGCATCCCGGTAGTGTTCAAGCTGTAGGCGGCAGCGCGCCGAGGCCCGTGCGGCAGCCTTGGCCGATTGTGCAGCCATTGTGCCGCCATCGTTAGTGAAATCAAAAAAAACGAAAAGATATGTTTACATCAAACGAACTGCTCAGCAAGGTTAACGACTTCATCGCTAACCTGAGCTATGACCGCAAGCCGGAGAGCATCTACGCTCCTATCAAGTATGTACTTTCCATAGGTGGCAAGCGCATCCGCCCGGTGCTGATGCTCCTGTCGTACAATCTCTACAAAGACAATCCGGAGAGCATACTCATGCAGGCTTGTGCGTTGGAGACATACCACAACTACACCCTTTTGCACGATGACCTGATGGACAACGCCGACGTACGCAGGGGCATGCCCACCGTTCACCGCAAGTGGGATGCCAACACGGCCATTCTCTCGGGCGACTCCATGCTTGTGCTGGCATACCAGCGCATGGCCCAGTGCGCCCCCTCGAAGCTGAAGCCCGTGCTCGACCTGTTTACGGAGACGGCCCTGGAGATAGGCGAGGGGCAGCAGTATGACATGGACTTCGAGCGGCGTACCGATGTGACCGAGGCCGAGTATATAGAGATGATACGCCTGAAGACGAGCGTGCTTCTGGCCTGTGCCATGAAGACTGGCGCCATACTTGCCGATGCGCCGGCAGCCGACGCCGACCGCCTTTATCAGTTTGGCGAGCAGATAGGGCTGGCCTTCCAGCTGCAAGACGACCTGCTCGACGTCTACGGCGACCCCGCTGTGTTCGGCAAGGCCATCGGCGGCGACATTGTGTCGAACAAGAAGACATACATGCTCATCAATGCCTACCAGCTGGCCGGGCCGTCGCAGCGCTCGGAACTGATGCGCTGGATTACCGCCGTCGATTTTGACAGGGCCGAAAAGGTGGCCGCCGTGACCAGGATTTACGACGAACTGGGCATCAGGGGCCTGTGCGAGGCACGCATAAACCAGTATTTCGACCGTGCCAGCGAATACCTTGCAGCCGTCGGAGTGGACGATGCGCGCAAGGAACAGCTGCGGCGTTTCGCCCAGGAAATGATGCACCGCGAGGTCTGACCCCAATCCCTTGCCACAGGCGTGACGCCGTTAGGGGGCCATGGACGTGGCAGGCGAAAGCCGGCCGTGGCCATGGCCGTTGCCTGACGTGGCTCCGGCAGCCATGCCCGACACTCATTCTTACAGCCAACAACAAACAAACAGATAGCCCAATGCCCTACAGAAGATTGCCAAAGACCGACGCCGCAAGGCTCAAGGCACTGAAGACCGTGCTCGACTGCAACGACATTTACACGGTTAGAAACCGCATTGTCGACTGGCAGGTGCTCAATCGCTGCCGCCCTGCATACGACAGACTGCTAACCGCTTGCGAGCAGTACAGGGTGTGCATGATGGCACAGAAGCGCAAGACGGGGCAGATGGAGAAACTGCAGCGCAACGCCGCCATGTTTCTGAGCCATTTCATACAGGTGCTGTTCCTGGCCATGGAGCGGGGCGAGATAAAGCCGCGCTACAAGCAACTCTACGGCTTTGCCGAGAGCGACGCGGCCGTGCCAAGCCTGAAGTCGGCCGAGAGCTTGCTGGAGTGGGGGCAGAAGGTGGTCGACGGCGAGCGCGAGCGGCTGCGTGGCGGAGGGCTGCCCATATACAACCCGACCATTGGCAAGGTGGCAACACACATCGACATATTCCGCGATGCCTACAACGAGCAGCGGCTGCGGCAGCGGCATACGGCTGCAGCGTTGGCCGCCGTGCAGCGGCTCAGGCCCGAGGTCGACGCCGTGCTGCTCGACTTGTGGAACCAGATCGAGGCCTATTTCGCCTCCGAGCCACCCGAAGTGCGCTATGCCGAGTGCCGCAAGCTGGGGGTGGTTTACTATTACCGTCGGAAGGAACCCCATCTGTATTGATGCATACTCGGGGCGGAGGCATGCCGGCATCGGCTGCTTGCCATGGCTGCATGTGGCTGAACAAATGATTACAATGCAGGCGTGGCGGCGCCACGGGGGCCGTCCGGGCGCGCGATTCGGGCCGTTTGGCAACCCCATACGGGCCGTTTGGCGCCGCAATGTAGGCCGTTTTGCACGGCCGAATGGCATTGGTGGGCAAGTGACTGGGGCACAGGTGTTTATGCAGATGTGCATTTTCGCTCGCCCAAATGCGAAATATCGTTACATACAAAGGATGCCGGAGGTTTCCGTAACCGCAGTCAACGGTTGCAGCCCGGCCGCCCCGGCCGCGCTCCCGTAGCCGCATTGCCACCGTGCGGGCGGCATGCAGCCATGCCGTTAATATTGAAACATCATTTTAAAAGAATATTTTTTATGCATTTCATAGACACACACGCCCATCTTGACGGTGCCGAGTTCGACGCCGACCGCGACGAAGTGGTAGGCCGCGCCCGCGCTGCGGGTGTATCGCATGTGCTCATACCGGCCATCGACCTGCCCTCGGTGGGCACCGTCCTTGCCACGTGCGACCGCTATCCGGGCTTTGCCCATCCAATGATAGGGCTCCACCCCGAGGAGGTGAATGGCGGTTACAGGGAGGTGCTGGCCAGCCTTCGCCGGCAGCTCTCGCCCCGATTCGTGGCCATTGGCGAGGTGGGACTCGACTATTATTGGAGCCGTGAGTTTGAGAAAGAGCAACTCGAGGCTTTCGAAGAGCAGGTGAGATGGTCGGTAGAGACACGCTTGCCGCTAATGATTCATTGCCGCAAGGCCCAGAACGAGATGGTGGCCATGCTCCGCCGATATGAGGCCGACCTGCCCGGAGGCGTGTTCCATTGCTTCACGGGCAACGAGCGCGAGGCCGCCGAGCTGTTGCGCTTCGAGCGCTTTGCCCTCGGCATAGGCGGCGTGCTGACGTTCAAGAAGTCGCACCTGCCCGAGGTATTGCCCCACGTGCCCATCGACCGCATAGTGCTCGAGACCGACTCACCATACATGGCGCCCGTGCCCATGCGCGGAAAGCGCAACGAGAGCGCCTATGTGAGCTACGTATTGGCCAAGGCTGCAGAGTGTTATGGCGTTTCGGAAGATGAGCTTGCCGAAGCAACCAACGCCACGGTGAGCCGTATCTTCGGCCCTCTTGACGTGAAATCATTGGTTAAAGAAACATAAAAGGGCTGTGCGCGTTGCGGGAAATAGACATAAATGGCTTAAATTTGCACCGCAAAACGCAAGGAGAGGTGCTCGAGTGGCTTAAGAGGCACGCCTGGAAAGCGTGTAGACGCCAAAAGCGTCACGGGGGTTCGAATCCCCCTCTCTCCGCTGAACAATACTAATTCGTTCTTCCACGCTTATGAAGAAGTTAATTGCCTTGTGCGCAATTAGTGCCCTGATTGCTTATAGCCCGGTGGCTATGGCGCAGGTTACCCCCAATAAAGACACTGCCGCTATTGCTGTCGGAGCACCGGCATCGGCTGTTGTCAGCGACTCGTCGGCAGCAGAGTTGGTCAGCGACTCCGCGTTGGCCGACGCCGATGTGGAGGAGGTCGTGCCCGAAGAGGGCGGCGGGCTGCACAAGGAGCTTAAGGTGAAGTTTATCGAAGGCAGTGCCGGGTTTATGTCGCTGGTGGCCCTTGCCCTTGTCATTGGCCTTGCCTTTTGCATAGAGCGCATCATCTACCTGACGCTCTCGGAAATCAATGCCAAGCGTTTCATGGAGGATGTTGGCGGGCGTGTCGAGGCCGGCGACATCGAGGGGGCCAAAGACCTGTGCCGCGCCACGCGCGGCCCCGTGGCTTCCATCTGCTACCAGGGCCTTACGCGCATCAGCGAGTCGATAGACAACATCGAGCGGTCGATAGTTTCTTACGGGTCGGTGCAGGCCGCCAACCTCGAGAAAGGCTGCTCGTGGATAACGCTGTTCATCTCGATGGCGCCGTCGCTCGGGTTCCTTGGTACCGTCATCGGTATGGTGATGGCTTTCGAGCAGATACGCCTTGCGGGCGACATCAACGCCACCATCGTGGCCGCAGGCATGAAGGTGGCCCTCCTGACAACCATCTTCGGCATCATAGTTGCGCTCATCCTTCAGATATTTTACAACTACATATTGTCGAAGATAGAGCATATCACGTCGCAGATGGAGGAATCTTCGATTACCCTTCTGGACACAATAATGAAGTATAAGTTGGCTGGCAATGGGCAAGACGGTGAAAAGAATGCATAAGGGGCTGTCGGCCGACAGGGTGTCGGGCCGTGTCCTGGCCCTGCTCATAGCCTTGTCTGCGCTGGTGTTCGGCGCATTCTTCCTCGTGGGCTACGACATGCCATACGTGGCCGACACCAATTTCAACGCCCCGTTGCTCACCGACGTGCTCCTGGTCTACACCTATGTGCTGTGTGGCGTGGCCGTGGCCGTGGCCGTGGTTGCAATGGTCAGGGGCATAACAGTGCACGGGGGCAGCCGCTATGAGACCCACGGCGTGCCAGCCGGACGCATATCACTGGGAGTTGCCTTGCTGCTCGTGGCCACCTTGGGAGTTACGTTTGCCATGGGCTCGGCGGAGCCGGTGAGGGTCAACGGCAAGTGGTTTGCCGAGGCCGGATGGCTCAAGCTCACCGACATGTTCATCAATACGTCGATAGTGCTCGGCCTTGTGGCCGTGGCAGTGGTGGCATACGGTGTGTCGGGGCTTAACCGGCGGATGAACAGGAAAGACCGGTAGGAGGTGGCCATGCTTAGGGAAAGGAAAAAGACTCACCGTGTTCCGGAACTGAACACCACGTCGACAGCCGACATATCGTTCATGTTGCTTACCTTCTTTCTTGTCACAACGTCGATGGAGACCGACAGGGGCATCACTCAGCAACTGCCGCCCATGCCGCAGGAAAAGGAGCAGGCTGTGGCCGAGGTCAAGCGGCGCAATGTGCTGCTGGTGGCATTGGACGATGCCGACCGCATCACCTGCAACGGCAAGGAGGTGAGCGCCGACGGGCTGAAGGCCAAGGTCATGGAGTTCGTAGACAACGAAAGCGACAGCAAAGACCTGCCCGAAAAGGTGTGGCGCGACATCCCTCTGCTTGGGCGTTGCGCTGTCACAGCCAACCATCAGATATTCATCAAGGCCGACCGGGCGTCGACCTACAATGCTTATTTCGCTGTTCAGCAGGCCGTGATGGCTGCTTACAACGCGCTGCGCGACCGCTTGGCGACGCGCCGCTTTGGCCATCCGTATGCCGAATGCAACGACGAGGAGCAGCAAGCCGTGTGCGAATACTATCCATTGCGGCTGTCGGAGGGCGACCTCGAGGTGGAAGGAGGTGGCAAATGAGCCGTTTCCGCACGTCACACCACGAGGTGCCGGGGCTCAATACGGCCTCGCTGCCCGACTTGATATTCACCGTCTTGTTCTTTTTCATGATAGTGACGCATATCCGCCAGGCACAACTGAAGGTGGAATACCGTACACCGCAAGGTACAGAACTGGTGAGGCTGGCCAAGAAGTCGGCCACTACATACATCTACATAGGCCGCCCGGTGAAGGGACAGGGGCATTCGGATGGTTCGCCGATGCGCATTCAGCTCAACGACAAGTACGGCGACATCGACGATATAGCCGAGTACATAGCCAAGGAGCGCTCACGCATGGCCCCGGAAGACGCGGCCAACATGACCGTCAGCATAATGGCAGACCGCGATACGCCCATGGGCGTAATTGAAGACGTAAAGCGAGCCTTGCGTTCGGCGCACGCCCTGAAAGTGGTTTATTCAGCCAATACCGACGAAAAACACTGATATTTCATAGCAATTCTTATATTTTTACTTATAGTTTTGTTTGATATGTCGAATTTTTATTGTATTTTTGTGCCACAAAAGAAATAGATAATGGCATATCAAAGATTGGATAAACTGGACAAACAGATTCTTCGTCTCATCGCTGGAGACGCAAGGATACCGTTCCTCGAGGTGGCTCGCGCATGCAATGTAAGCGGCGCCGCCATCCATCAGCGTATACAGAAGTTGACTAATCTGGGCATTCTCAAGGGCTCGCACTTTGTCATCGACCCTGAGAAAATAGGTTACGAAACATGTGCTTACATAGGTCTTAACCTCAAAAACCCGGAAAAGTTCGATTCCGTGGTGGAAGAGTTGAGGAAGATTCCGGAGGTAGTGGAATGCCACTATACCACCGGTGACTTTGACTTGTTTATTAAAATATACGCTTTCAACAACCATCATCTGCTCAACATCATCCACGACAAGTTGCAGCCGCTGGGCCTTTCACGCAGTGAGACAATAATTTCGTTCAACACGTCGATAGACCGCCAGCTGCCGATAGTTGACATTCCTGTCATTGACCAGGATGATATGATGGATCGGAATATCTGACACAGCATGCCGGCGTCAGTATGTTGATGCGTCGGCAGCGGTGTATTGGCACCACAGAACCCCGTTTGCTGCATTGCCGTCGGCTTCGTCTTGTTATGGCGGATGCCTTCACTCAATGCCGCAAACGGGATTTTCCTTGTTTCGTTGGCTGCGGGCTACGGTCGTGGCTTGGCTTTGCTGCGCCATGGCCGCGGCATCCGTGGCCGTTGGCTTCATGCTTTCTGCCTTTGCCTGTGGCCCAGTTGGCCTTTCACCGGCGGTGGTGTAGCGGTGGCGGAGGGGGTGTTGGCTTTCCCGGCGGCTTTGGTCTTCCGGGCTTCTTTGGTGGTTTGGGCTTCTTGTGATGCCTGTGGTGGTGACGCCCCTCATCCATTGAGTAATGGTAACGGTGGGGCGGCCGTGTTATGCATGACGCTGTGCTGAAGCACAATAGTGCCGCCAATGCAATGTAAGCTATGTGTCTCATCATAATCAAACAGTTTTTTTAATTATGACGGATGCTGCACTTGGCGGTTTAACCTGCACTTTTTAATCTATGGATTTTTAGCTTTTGGCTACCTGTGCAGGCGGTTTTCAAGACATTGCCAAAACCTTTTTGTCATTTGTTTGCATTTTTTTCATAGTCAACGAAAGCATAGTTGAACGCATGCTTCTCGTCGGCCTTGTGTTCTTCGCGTGCCACTTCATGCCACCCTTCGTATTCTGGGAAGAAGGCATCGGCCCCTTCCGGGCAGTCGTCGACCTCGGTAAGGCATAGGCGGTCGGCCATTTCCATGGCTTGCCCGTAGACACTTGCGCCACCTATTACGTACAGGTCTTCGTCAGGCTGGCAGTGGGCCAGGGCCTCGGCAAGCGACGCATAGCAGTCGCATCCGGGCAGATTGCTCACCGTTCGGCTCAGCACCACGTTGCGCCGGTTGGGCAACGCCCCCTTTGGAAGCGACATATAAGTGTTGCGCCCCATTATTATGGTGTGCCCGGTTGTCAGCGCCTTAAACCTCTTTAGGTCGTTGGGAAGCCAGTAAATCAGCTTGTTGTCTTTGCCTATGGCCCTGTTTCGGGCCACGGCGGCAATGATGTTTATTCTCATTTCAGTTCAGGTTGTATTGCGTTATACAGACACTTCGGCCTTTATATGCGGCCATGGGTCATAGCCTTCGAGGCGGAAGTCTTCGTAAGTGAAGTCGAATATGCTTTTGACATCGGGGTTGATTGCCATCCGTGGCAGCTTGCGCGGGGTGCGGGTAAGCTGGAGCCGTGCCTGGTCGAGGTGGTTAAGGTAGAGGTGTGTGTCGCCCGTGGTGTGGATAAACTCGCCCGGTTGCAGTCCCGTCACTTGCGCCATCATCTGCAGCAGCAGCGCGTATGAGGCGATGTTGAACGGAACTCCGAGGAAGGTGTCGGCCGAACGCTGGTACAGTTGCAGGCTCAGTCGCCCTTCGGCCACGTAGAATTGGAACATGGTATGGCAGGGAGGAAGGGCCATGCTGTCTACTTCGGCCACGTTCCATGCGCTCACTATCATGCGGCGAGAGTCGGGCGTGCGCCTGATTTGGTCGACAACGTTGGCTATCTGGTCTATCGTGCCCCCCTGGTAGTCGGGCCACGAGCGCCATTCATGGCCGTAGATGGGGCCGAGTTCGCCGTTTTCGTCGGCCCATTCGTCCCATATTCTCACCCCATGGTCGTGGAGGTATTTCACGTTTGTGTCGCCGCGCAGGAACCAAAGCAGTTCGTAGATGATTGACTTGAGGTGCAGTTTCTTTGTGGTGAGCAGCGGGAAGCCCTCTGCCATGTCTAATCTCATCTGGTGGCCGAACACACTCAGCGTTCCGGTGCCGGTGCGGTCGCTCTTGCGCGTGCCTTCGTTGAGGATGCGGTTGAGCAGTTCTAAGTATTGTTTCATTTCTGTTTGTATTGCTAAAATGATTATTCCCGGCACCCGTCATTCATCATGTCGGTGCATATCACGGCCGGTCGCGAGTCGTCGCCGGGCGCGTGCGAGCTTTTTATCCGCCACTCCTGCGGGTACAGGTTGTTGGCCCTTGGGCCAATGTTCTTGGCGAATCCCAGCGGCGCGCCGCCGTAGGTAACGAGCGTGAAGCCCCGTGGCGTGCCCTCTGGCAGTTGCAGCTGTTCCTTTCGGAGGTAGGCTATGGCCTGGCTGTATGGCAGTTCGGCGCGCGTGAACGCTCCGGGCCGCAGTGCGACAGACAGGGCGAGCGACTGTGCCGGGATGATGTCTCTGCCCTTTATGGTGCCTATGGTAACCCCGGCATGCACAATGCGCAGCGTGCGCGCCGCCGTCTCATAGTGGGCGGCCATGCCCTTGGGTATGGCGACTATGCTGTCGGCCGGCGTGAAGAAGTCGAAATCATCCGGCTTTTCTATCCATCCGTTGTACTCGGCCGCCCGGTTGCGGGCGCCCTGCCGGTTTTGCCTGCGGCGCGGCGGCGCGGCGGCAGGCAGCCTTTCGCCCCGTTTGCGCATCACGGCCATGAAGAGTCCTTCGCCCGTGGTGACGCCCGGGATGAACCGGTAGACCGGCCCGGCCAGGCAATCGGACAGCGACCCCGTGATGGCCCAGGCCGCATCGGTGGACACCGGCAGCAGTTCGGCCCCGAGACTGGAGCATATCCACGCCACGTTCTGCTCGTTTTCCTTGGCGTTGAACGTGCATGTAGAGTATATCAGCAGGCCTCCCGGGCGCAGGCACTGCCAGGCGTCGGCCACTATCTGGCGTTGCAGGGCGGCGCAACGATCCACGTTTTGAGGGCTCCACTCGCCTATGGCGCCCTCGTCTTTGCGGAACATGCCTTCGCCGGAGCATGGCACATCGCACAGCACCACGTCGAACTCCAGCCCCGAGCGGGCATAGTCGGCAGGCATGCTGTTGGTGACCACTACCTCGGGGCGCCCCCATTTCTGCATGTTCTCGGCCAGAATCTGGGCCCTTTGGCGCACAGGTTCGTTGCAAAACAGCACGCTTCCGTCGGGCAACGCGCCGAGGGCGGCCGTCGACTTGCCGCCCGGGGCTGCGCAAAGGTCGAGCATCAGCGAGGCATCGGCCACATGTTGGCTTATCACGTGGTGCAGGAACATCGACGACGCCTCCTGTACGTAATACCAGCCGGCATGGAGCAGGGGATCGAACGTGAAGGCGGGCCTGCCCTGCAGATACCATCCGTCGGTGCACCAGCCCACAGGCCGGGCACCATCGGGGCTTGCGTGGCACTTGGCCCTGTTGATGCGTATGCTCACAGGAGGCTCGTCGGCGAGCCCCCGCAGCAGCTTTCCGTAGAGCTCGTCGCCCATAAGGCTTCGGGTATATTGTGTAAATGAGTCGGGCAGAGTCATTGTTTGCTTGTTTGCGGATGCAAAATTAGAAAAAAAATCGCATCTTTGCAACTTCCGGGGGTGGCGATGCGTCAAACCGATGTAACATACAACAAAATACGATATATGAAGAAGTATCTCATAGCATTGGCAATGGCCGCATACACTTTGTGCGGCAATGCAGTCTCGGCGCAACCGTCCGCCGTGGCGCAGCATGTGAAGGTAAGCGTCACGCAGGCAGGCGACACCACCGGCATTGAGGCCTATTCGGACACTACTGCAGCCGACTCGGACTATGTGCCGCAGCAAGCCACCTACAGCGTGAACATGGATTCCGACAGCTTCGACAGCGCTTTGCGCGACATGATTGAAAGCAGTACCGACTTGTTCGGAGTGTTCTCCATATTGCTGCTGCTCTTTGTGCTGGCCCCCGCCGTCATTCTCGGCCTGCTGTTTTATTTCATCTACAAGATACGCAAGCAGAAAGTGAGGCTTGCCGAGATGGCCATGGAAAAGGGGCAGCCCATACCCGGCGGCATAATGCGTGAGGGCCTGGAGCCGGCCGAACAGGTTTGGCGCAATGGAATAAAGAATGTGTCGGTTGGCCTTGGCCTGTGCTGCCTGTTCGGGATAATGAATTTTGACCTTGGCATAGGCTTGGCTGTCCTCCTTACCTTCTATGGCGTGGGGCAGATGGTGATAGCCCGCACGTCGGCATCGAAGAAAGGGCGTGACTGCAGCGACGGAGACATGAACCCAACGCAAGACAACTGACCATGAGCCTGCAGCCCAATGACACATACCTTGTGGCCCGTGTGGCTGTGATGCACGACAAGAAGGCTTTCGACGCCCTTGTCTGCAAATACCAGTCGAGGCTCCGCCGTTTCTTCCTGAGCCAGACGCTGGGCGACAGCCAGCTCAGCGACGACCTGGCGCAAGACACGTTTGTCAAGGCGTATGTGGGCATATCGGGCTTCAGGGGCATGTCGTCGTTCTCTACCTGGCTGTTCAGGATAGCGTGGCGCGTGCTCTACGACTATGGCAGGACGCACAGGCCGACGGCCGACATCGACGGTTGTGCCGCCATGGCAGCCCGCGGCATCGAGCCCGACGGGGCGTTGGGGATGGATGTGTACGAGGCCCTGGCCCGGCTGAAACCGGCCGAGAGGGCTTGCGTTACGCTGCAACTGATTGACGGGCAGACCGTAGACAAGATTGCAAGCATCACCGGCATGCCGGCCAACACGGTGAAGTCGCACCTTAAGAGGGGAAAGGACAGGCTGGCGGATTATTTAAGACAGAATGGATATGACAAATAATGACGATAAGCTTTTAGAGAAATTCTTCAGCGAGGCGGCCCGCACGGAGATTGCCGACGGGGGGTTCAGCCGCAGGGTGATGCGCAGCCTGCCCGACCGCACGCTGCTGAAGGCCCGCCTGTGGACGGCTTTCTGCCTGGCATTGGGAGTGGTGATGGCTGTCGGTTTCCGTGTCTGGCACGAGGCGGCCGTGTGGCTTGCCGGAGCCGTGCGCACGATAATGGCGGCCGATTTGCAATGGCACCACGTGGCACACCTGCTTGTTGCCATGGCTGTGGTGATGGCCTTGCTAATCAAAGAGGTGATGGACAGGGAGCGCTCGTGGTGGTGACAGGCCGGCGGGGCGCATCCGGCAGAATCCGATAAGGCCCGTTCGGGCTTGCAAAACAGGCCGTTTTGCAAGCCCGAACGGGCCGTTTTGTGTTGTAATACGGGCCGTTTTGAAACCGCAGTCCGGCATTTTCCGTAAGTGGCTGGATGCCAAAGGAATAGCCGGTTGGATGATATGGCTTGCCCAAGTTGGGGCGGTGCGGCGCATTTGCTACTGAAACCGGATGGCCGGGGCATTTGTTCCAGACAGGGAGCACTGCTGCACCGATTGTTCTCGGCGGGCCCGCCGCCCTGACGCTGTTGCCGTCAAGGGTTGTGGCCGTGCGTAGGGCAGGCGGTTGCGGCGTGGCGTTTGTCCATTGCCGGTTTTGCTTCATGTGCCTACCACGGCGTCCATTCCGGCTCGGCCGGGGCCTGGTTTTCGGCCGGTTTGGGCTTTGGCGGGTTCTTCAGGTTGCCTTTTTCGTCGAACATGCCGTAGGTGGTGCGCAGCACGATGAACTCCGTGCGGCGGTTGAGCTGGTTGCATATCTCCTGCTCCTCGGGCTTCAGCTTCTTTATGAAGTCTTCGGTCAGCACGTCGCCCTCCTTCAGGAAGGTGTACGTCTCGGTCAGTTTCTTCCTTATGGTCTTCGGTTTCTCCTTGCCGTAGCCCACAGGCGAGAGCCTGTCGGCGGCTATGCCGTGCTCCACCAGGTAGTTTACCACGCTCTCGGCACGCTTCTGCGACAGCACCTTGTTGTATTCCACGGCACCGCGGTAGTCGCAGTGTGCGCTCAGCTCTATGGTGACGTTGGGGTTCTCGTTGAGCAGTTTTATCAGTTCGTCGAGCGCTTTGGTCGACTCGGGCCGCAGTGTGGCCTTGTCGAAGTCGTAGAATATGTTGTCTATCAGCACCGGGGCGGTGATTGAGGCCAGCGGGAACTGGAGCACATACTCGGTTGACTCGGTCACCGGTTCAACCCTCAACTGCTCCTTGTGGTTTAGGAATCCCTTGCATGTGCCGAGCAATACGTAGTCTACTCCCGGGCGTATCTCTTGTGTGAACGAGCCGTCGCCCTTGACGCTGAGCTTCAGGTTGGTGCCGTCGTTGCCCACCATGTAGACCACGGCTTGCGGCAGTTCGTAGCCTTCCTGCTCGTAAACCCATCCTTTCACCGTCTGTATTATCTCGGGATTGACGAAACTGTAGATGTGGTCCCAGCCCTTGGCGTCGCCTCGGTTCGACGAGAAGTATCCCCGGTTGTGCAGTCCCTCGAAGGTCATTCCGAAGTCGTCGCCCTGCGAGTTGAGCGGGTATCCCGGGTGCTCAATGTGCCACGTGCCCCCCACGGAGTCGGGCTTGGCTATGAATATGTCGAGGCCTCCCATGCCGGGATGCCCGTCGGACGAGAAATATAGGTCGCCGTTTGGCCTGAATGTCGGGAACATCTCGTCGCCCTCGGTGTTTATCGGCTCGCCCAGGTTTTCCACCCCGCCCACTCCGGCAGCCGTCAGCCTGACGCGCCAGATGTCGAGTCCGCCCATTCCTCCGGGCATGTCGCTCGTGAAGTAGAGCCATTCGCCGTCGGGCGACACGGCCGGGTGGGCGTAGCTCGACAGCGTGTCTTTGGTCAGTTCGAGCGTGGTCGACTTGCCCCACGACGCGTCGGAGCGCGTCGACGTGCATATTGTGGCGTATCGCGGGTATTGCGGGTCGGTGGTGCACTGCGTCAGGTACATCGTCTTGCCGTCGGGGCTGAATGAGCATGCGCCTTCGTCAAACTCCGAGTTCAGCTCGGTGTCTATGTCTTGCGGCTTGGTCCACTTGCCGTTCTCGTCTTTGGTCGACACGAAAATGTCGCCGTTCTTCGTGCCGGTGATGCCGCTCAGTTCGTCGCCTTTCACCTCGGTGCGCGTCGATGTGAAGTACAGCTGGTCGTTGTTGTCGCCCGCCAGCATCGGCGAGTAGTCGGCGCGGCGCGAGTTGAAGAAGTTTTCGCGCTTCACTGTGTACTGCGAGCCTTGCTCTTTCCATTCGGGTGCCATGCGCGCAGCTTTCAGCCCGTTGGCGGCGAGCCTGTTGCCGGGCAGGCTGTCGAGTGCGGCCTGGAAGTTTTTTGCCGCTTCCTTGTAGCTGCCCGCCTTCATTTGCTGTTGCGCCAGCCTCAGGTGCGTCATGCTGTCGGCTTGGTTGTAGCGTATGGCATTGTTGTATGCTGCTATTGCTCTTTGCGTGTAGTTGATGCGCCGGTAGCACTCGGCGAGCTTCAGTGCGCGCTGTCCGCGGGTTGCCCTCTCCTTCGGTGCGGTGGCAGAATATGCTTTCTTGTATTGGTTTGCGGCGTCGTAGTATTCGCCAAGCGCGAAAAACTTGTCGCCTTTCTTCATGTGTGAGTCTGCGCCACACCCCACAAGGAGTGTGGCCACGACAATGATTGATGCTATGGTCGATGTGTATCGCATGTCATTATAATAACGCAAATCGCGGCTTATTATTATAATGATGTGGCGAAATGGGCTTTTGGGGGCGGCAAAAACGGATTGCGGAGCAACGAAACAGCCCCGTCTGACGCATTGTGACAGACGGGGCTGTTGGTTGCTTAGGTCATTGTTGGGCAGGAGGCTTGGCCGCGAACGGCAGCCTGAAGGTGCACCCCTCTCTCCATCGGCTGCACCCGTAGGCTGTTTTCCCTTTTATTATCGTGCCTTTCCCGCACGTTGGGCAGGGGCGTCCGATGATGTTGTCGTCGGGCTTGAGGCCCGTTGTGGCTTTCTTCTGTGGGGCGGGCGCCTTGGGCTTCGGCGCCTGGGCCACCTTCGGGGCCATCTTTTTCTTCATGTCTTCGTCTGTCATTACGCTCACGCGGCGGTTGCTGTTGTCAGAGAGCACATCGTTGACGATGCTACCAATCTGCTGTTTCAGCTCCTCGATGAACTGCCCCGCGTCATATTTCTTGTGCTCGATGTCGCGCAGTTTCTTCTCCCAGATGCCCGTGAGTTCGCAACTTTTGAGCAGCTCTTCCTTTATCGTGTCAATCAGTTCCACACCTGTTGGCGTGGCAATGAGGTTTTTTCGTTCGCGCTTTATGTAGTGCCTCTTGAACAGTGTCTCTATTATCCCGGCCCGCGACGACGGCCTTCCGATGCCGTTTTCTTTCAGGGCGGCCCGCAGTTCCTCGTCTTCAACGAACTTGCCTGCCGTCTCCATTGCCCGTAGCAGTGTCGCCTCGGTGTAGAATTTTGGCGGTGTGGTCCACTTTTCGGCCAGGCTCGGCGTGTGAGGGCCGCTCTCGCCGGCAACAAACTGCGGCAGGGTGCGCTCCTCGTCGTCGGCTTTTGCGTCGTCGTCGCTGCCCGCTTGCACATCCTTGGCATAGACGCTGCGCCACCCTTCGTCGAGTATGGTCTTGCCGGTGGCCTTGAACTCGATGTCCTCGACCTTGCCCATGACGGTGGTCGTGGCGAACTTGCAGTCCGGGTAGAACACGCTTATGAAGCGTCTCGCCACAAGGTCGTAGACGTGGCGCTCCATGTCGGTGAGGTTGAGCGCCGCCACGCCCGTGGGAATGATGGCATGGTGGTCTGTCACCTTGGATGAGTCGAACACTTTCTTCGACTTTTTCAGCGGCTTGCCTGCCAGCGGCCGGGTGAGCGTCTCGTAGCCCCTCAGTCCCGATAGCGTGGCCGCGCATTTCGGATATATGTCGTCGCTGAGGTACTGAGTGTCCACACGGGGGTATGTTGTCAGCTTCTTTTCGTAGAGAGATTGTATTGTGTTGAGGGTCAGTTCGGCGCTCATGCCGAACTTTTTGTTGCAGTCTACCTGCAAAGACGTTAGGTCGTAGAGGTGAGGAGGGGCTTCGGTGCCGTTCTTTTTCTGTACGTCGGTCACGGTGAAAGGCTTTCCTGTTATGGTGGCCAGAAACTGTTCGCCTTCTTCTTTCACCGTGAACTTGCCCTTGGTTGCGCTGAACACCGTCTCCCTGTAGGTGGTAGACAGTATCCAATAAGGCTCGGGCTTGAAGTTCTCTATCTCTTTCTGTCTGTTGACTATGAGCGCGAGAGTGGGGGTTTGCACCCGTCCGATGCTCAGCACCTGGCGGTTCTGGCCATACTTGAGCGTGTAGAGGCGTGTTGCATTCATGCCGAGAATCCAGTCGCCGATGGCTCTGCTCAGCCCGGCGAGGTAGAGTGGCTGGTAGTCGGATTGGTCTTTGAGCGACCTGAAGCCCTCGGTTATGGCCTCATCTGTCATGGATGAGATCCAGAGGCGCTTGACAGGGCACGTGGCCTTGGCTTTCTGCATCACCCATCTCTGTATCAACTCACCCTCCTGGCCGGCATCCCCGCAGTTTATGATGCCGTCGGCAGCCTGCATCAGGCGCTCTATCACGGCGAACTGCCGTTGTATTCGCTGGTCGTCTATCAGCTTGATGCCGAAGCGTTTCGGTATCATTGGCAGGGCGCTGAGGCTCCAGTGCTTCCACAGGGGGGTGTAGTCGTTCGGTTCCTTGAGCGTGCACAGGTGGCCGAAAGTCCATGTCACCTGGTAGCCATTGCCCTCCATGTATCCTTCGTGGCCTGTCGTTGCCCCGAGGATTCGGGCAATGTCCTTGGCCACGCTTGGTTTCTCGGCTATGCAAACAATCATTGTCGTAATGTTGGATGTGGTGTGTTAGATGATGGGCCATGGCGTCTTGGCTGCCGATGGCGTTCGTGCCGTATGGCGCTATCGGTGTCGGCCGGGCCCGGTGGCATTGCCATTGTAAGGCACTACCGGCTTGGCTGTGCTGCGCTTCGAGCCTTCCGGCATGTCAGGAAGCCGCCTGGTAAATGGTGGTCATGGCTGTTTGCGGTCTTGGTTTGGATGGAAGACCGCTGTGGTTGGTGCCTGTCGGCGTTGCGTCAGTAGCCCCAGCTTTCGCCTACGAGTATGACTGTGTGGCGCTTGCCGGGCGAGTTGCGCAGGAAATGTATGTGGTTGCAGACGCATTCGGGCGAGTTGCAGTTGTGGCAAACCCCGTCTGTGTGGCACGGGGTCTTTATGTCGAAGCGCGCTGCATTGATGGGCGAGGCCGTCGACCTTGCCCTTGCCAGTGCGGCTTCGGCTGTCTGTGCCACTTTGTTCAGGCCGATTACGAATATCACGTGCTTAGGCCCGAACGTGATGGCGGCCACTCTGTTGCCGGTGCCATCGATGTTTACGATGACCCCATCCTCGCTAATGGCGTTGGCGCTTGACAGGTAGTAGTCGGCGGTGAAGGCCTTACGGTATATCTCTTGGGCTTCGTCACGGCTTGCGGCCAGGTCGCGATCCGTGACGTCAAGGCTGTTCCTGGCGTGCAGCGCGGCCGGTATCCCCATGTCGCGCAGCGTCATTGAGCCTCCCCAGGTGACGCTGCTGCCGTCTGGTATCAATTCAACGACCTTTGATACGGCCTCTTTTGCGGTCGGGCAATAGTATGCTGACATGTTGCGGCGCTCCAGATGGCGTATCAGGTGTTGTGCCAATCGTTCGTTTCTTGATTCTTTCGGTGTCATGTGTGTTGGGATTTTGCTGGCTGCAAAGTTACTAATAATATTCCGAACGTGCAAGTGTCAGGTGTATACAAAAAGGCATCGGCAGCCGCTTGGTGTGTGTCCTGCGCGGCTGCCGATGTCGTTCAATAAGCTTCGTCTTGGGCTATCTCCTTCTTGTCTATTTTCTTTTTGTCGATGGAATGCCATGCATAGAATATGTATGCGAGCACGAATGGTATGAAGATGCTCACTATCGCCATGGTGCGGAGTGTGAACTCACTGCTGCACGAGTTTGCAATGGTGAGCGAACTCTGCAGGTCGGCCGTCGACGGATAGTAGGCCGTGTCGTTCCATCCAGCGCAGAGCAGCAGCGAGCAGACCGTTATCACGACGCCGATGCCCGTCGGCCAGATGCCTTTGATGTATGTCTTGGACACTATTGTGCGCACTATGCCGACGAGGACGAGCACGATGCCCACCACGAGGGCGGCGGCCACGTACCACATCGTGACGAGGTTGTTGAGGTACTTCATCGGTTCCATCGATATGACCCCTGTTGCCGGGTCGGCCGCGAAGCCGCTCTTGAGCAGCGTGCGCAGCAGGAAAGCAACGAAGAGCAGCACAAACGGGGCGCTGGCTGTGACGAGCTGGCGGCGCGAGCGCGAGCGTATGGCCTCGTCGTTGACATTGTTGATGAAGTAAAGCAGCCCGAGCACGCGGGCGAGGAAGAACACCGCGAAGGCCAATACCAGGTTCCACGGGTCGAGCAGGGCGTCGAGTCCGTGGCTGGCGTTGGCCCAGCTGCTGATGATTGGAGTCGGGCCGGTCACCAGGTTGTTTTTCTCCACAATGAAGTTTGAGCCGTTGAAGAATGTTGCCACGGCTCCTCCGAGCAGCAGCGGGCCCACAATGCCGTTGATGACCAGGAACCACTGGAAGGTGCGTGTGCCGAGAAAGTTGCCCAGTTTGTTTTGAAACTCATAGCTGACTGCCTGCAGCACAAACGAGAAGAGTATTATCATCCACAGCCAGTAGGCCCCGCCGAAGCTGGTGCTGTAGAACAGCGGGAACGATGCGAAGAACGCTCCTCCGAATGTTACGAGCGTCGTGAATGTGAACTCCCACTTCCGTCCGGTCGAGTTGACCAGCAGGCGGCGTTCCTCGTCGGTCTGTCCGACAGAGAAAAGCAGTGAGTTGCCGCCCTGCACAAAGAGCAGGAAGACGAGTATGGCCCCAAGCAATGAGACGAGGAACCACCAGTATTGTTGCAAAAATTCGTATGACATGATGTTCAATTCATAATTAGTGATTCATTAATGGCTATTTGCCTTGCTTTTTCTCCTGTAAACATGAGTGTGCCTTAAGGGCGCCCCGGCTTGCCGTTGGCCGGCTGTTCAGCCATGCCTCAGGCCGTTGCCGCGGGCTTATGCCCGGCTTGCGTCACCCTTCGCTCGTCTCCGGCCCCTTCTTGATCTGCTTGCACAGGATGTTGATTTCAACGGCCAGCAGTGTTGTAAAGAGGGCGAGGAAGATGAAGAACGTCACCATCACGTTTGCCGATCCAATGTCGCTGACGCCCACCCATGTCGGCATCATGTCCTGGATGGCCCATGGCTGGCGGCCCATTTCGGCCACTATCCATCCCGATTCGCTGGCTATGTAGCCCAGGGGCAGCAGTGCCAGTCCGGCCAGGTGAATCCATCGCGTGCGGGCCAAGTCCTTGCGGTAGGCGAAGAACAGCACCACGGCGAAGAACAGGATGAACAGCATGCCGAGTCCTACCATTATCCTGAAGGCATAGAAGCACACAGGTATGAAGGGCACGGCCTCCGACTTGTCCTTCAGGTAGCCGTAACCGAAGTATCTCATGTTCGCCTGCAGGTCTTTGCTCAGCTCGTCGCGGCGCTGGGCTTCGGCTGTGGTCAGGCCGTCGGCCCGTTCCTTGGCCTTCAGTTCGCGATACTCTTTCAGGCCCAGTATGGCTGCCTGTCCTTGCCTTATCTTCTCGTCTACCGAGAGCGCCGTCTCGCCGTTGGGCAGCGTGTATCCGCCATTCAGCAGGTCGTTGACGCCAGGCACGAAGCCGTCGGCGTCGCGTGTGGCCAGTAACGACAGCATCTTGGGTATGCCGATGCGCATTGGCGGTTCGCCGCCTGCGGCATAGTCGGGCTGTGCGAAGGGGTTGATGAGCGCTATGGCCGTTAGGCTCTGGCTCTGCCCGCCGTCGTAGAGGGCCTCCATGGCAGCCAGTTTCATTGGCTGTGTCTTGGCCACGCTGTATGCCGAGCCGTCGCCCGTGAATGCAGCCAGCAGCGATGCCACGAGGCCAACGATGCCGCCTATCTTTATGCTCTCGATTGCCATGGCCTGGTGGCGGCGGCGCATGAGGTAATAGCAGCTTACGGCCACGGTGAACAGGGCGCCTATGATCCATGCCGATGTCACCGTGTGGCAGAACTTGTCGACGGCCATCGGCGACAGGGCCACGTCGACAAACGAGGTCATTTCGTTGCGCATGGTGTCAGGGTTGAACGTGCAGCCCACGGGGTATTGCATCCATGAGTTGGCCACCAGTATCCACCAGGCCGACAGTGTGGCCCCGATGCCCGTGAGCCATGTGGCTGCCAGGTGGAACCCGGCGGACACTTTCTTCCACCCGAAGAACATCACTGCCACGAAGGTCGACTCCATGAAGAAAGCCACGATGCCCTCGATGGCCAGCGGCGCGCCGAAGATGTCGCCCACGAACCATGAGTAGTTGCTCCAGTTGGTTCCGAACTCGAATTCAAGTATTATGCCCGTTGCGACGCCCATTGCGAAGTTTACGCCGAACAGCCGCTGCCAAAAGCGGGCCGTGTCGCGCCAGAAAGCACTGCGCGTGCGGTAGTAGCACGTCTCCATGATGCCCATGATGACGGCCAGGCCCAGCGTGAGTGGCACGAAGAGCCAGTGGTAGATGGCTGTCAGTGCGAACTGCGCCCTTGCCCAGTCGATGGCCGCTGCATCTACATTCATAAGGATGTTTGTCATATCGTTTTGTTTTTTGGGGTTATGTCTGGTTATCGCGATGCCTCAGGGCCGGCGCCCCTGGTTATCATTTCGGTTGCCACGAAGTCGGCTTCGCCGCCCTTCTCAGTCTTCGTCTTGAGGAAGTCGGGGAAGAAGAACACCTTGAGCACGGCGAAGATGATAAACAGTTTTATCAGTATCACCGTCCAAAGCGTCTTGCCAATCGTCATGTTTCGGAACCCGTCGGCATACAAGTCATATATTCGGTATATGAGGCTTTGCTTGTTCATATCGGTATTGTTTATTTTGCAAATTTACATATTTATTTTCATAACGCCGTCTTTTTATGCCTGATTTTTTTGTCGGCAATGTAAAAACAGTTTACGGTTGGCTTGCTTGTGGTTTTCGATTTGTAACATATTGTGGCCCAGATGGTTGCATCACACCTGCCGTTTTGCATTCCGAAACGGCCGTTGCGGGTGTGCCGAACGGCCGTTTCCGTGGTGCGAAACGGGCCATGTTGCAATGCCAAACGTGCCTTATGGCAATGCGTGTAAGGAAATCCGACAGTGCCAAAGTGCACCGGCACCACATCCGGCCGCCACGTGCAGCGTCGCCTTCCCGTTGCCGCGGCTGTAGGCAGAGGCTTTCCTCATGGTGCAGCCCCACATCTCCGGGGGTGTGCTAAATTTGTTCTTTTTTTCCGTAATAATCTTAAATTTGCTTCCGTTTGCTCAATGCCGCGCCCTTTTCTTTTGCCGTTTCGTTCTAAAACTTTAACTTTGCATCTGTTTAAAAGTAAATAAGTATATGAACAAGAAATTGTTGATACCACTCATCGTGGTTATCGTTTTGCTATTGGGTGGCGTTACATATCTTGCAATTGGGCTGACCCATCAGCGTCAGGTGAACAAGGACATGCAGGAACTGGCAGACCTTGACAAGAAGGAAATGGAGAATGAGTATGAGCAATTCGCCCGCCAGTATAGCGAGATGAAGACGCAAATAAACAACGATTCGATAGTCGCGCAGCTCACTCAAGAGCAGCTCAAGACGCAAAGGCTGCTCGAGGAGCTCCGCCAGGTGAAGAGTACCGATGCCCGCGAGATAGCACGTCTCAAGAAGGAACTGGCCACGGTGCGTGCCGTGTTGCGCAGCTACGTGCTTGAGATCGACTCGCTCAACCGCCTTAACCAGAACCTCAGGGAGGAGAACAGCCGCGTAAAGGGCCAGTATAACGAGGCCACACGCCAGATAGCCGGGCTCAGCAGCGAGAAGGCTTCGCTGTCGGAGAAGGTGGCCATTGCCGCCCAGCTCGATGCCACGGGTATCAACATGATAGCCAAGAAGAAAAACGGCAAGGCCGTGAAACGCATAAAGGACTGCAAGTCTATAGAGGTGTCGTTCCGCATCACGCGCAACGTCACTGCCACCAACGGCGTGCGCACGTTCTACGTCCGCATAACCACGCCCACCGGCGACGTGCTCGGTGGGGGCGGTACGTTTGCATACGAGAACCGCGACATAGAGTGCTCTATGAAGAAAAGCGTGGAGTACACCGGCGAGGAGACCCCGGTCACCATGTACAGGGCGGTTGAGGAGTTCTTGAGCAAGGGCACTTACACCGTCAGCGTCTTTGCCGATGGCAACATGATAGGCTCGCGGAGCTTTACGTTCAGCAAGTAAACGTTTTTAATTTCCAGTCATTATGAAAGGTATCGTTTGGCTCTTGCTGTTGTCAGGGGCGGTGCCGTCGTCAGCCGTAACGCATGTGCTGAGCCTCGACAGTTGCCGGGCCATGGCATTGCGCAACAACAAGCAGCTGGCTGTCTCTGAGCTGCAGCGCGATGTGGCCACCAACATGAGGAAGTCGGCCCGCACGAAGTACCTGCCGCACGTCAGCGCGGTGGGCAGCTACATGTACAACAGCAGGGAGCTGTCAATACTCAACGACAGGCAGAAAGGGGCTCTTTCGGGGATAGGCACCACGGCCACCTCGGGGCTGGCGGGCTCGCTCCAGGGATTTGGCGAGGGGCTCACCGATGCCCAGAAGGCTGCTCTCGACGAGGCGCTGAAGGTGTTTGGCACCACCACCGACCAGGCCCTGGGCAACATCGGGGCCCAAGTGACCGGCCTGGCGTCGGCACTCAACGCCGAAGGGCAGAAGGTGGTTGACGCCTTCCGCACCGATACCCGCAACATATTCGCCGGCTCGGTCATGGTAACACAGCCGATATTCATGGGCGGGAGCATCGTGGCCATGAACAAGATGGCCCGCCTCGGCGAGCAGATGGCGGCCAACGGCATCGACGCCAAGCGCCAGCAGACGCTCTTCGACGTCGACAATGCCTATTGGACCATAGTATCTCTGAAGAACAAGAAGCGCCTGGCAGAGAGCTACCTGAAGTTGGTGGGCCGGCTCGACAGCGACGTTCAGAAGATGATACGCGAAGGGGTGGCCACCCGCTCCGAGGGCCTCAGCGTGAAGGTGAGGCTCAACGAAGCCGAGATGTCGCTGACTCAGGTCAACGACGGGCTCGTGCTGGCACGGATGTTGCTATGCCAGATATGTGGCTTGCCGCTCGATACCGACATCGCCTTGGCCGACGAAGACTCCGGCAGTCTGCCCACCGCCGACGCAACGGTGTACGGAAGCCATTCAGACGCGGTTAACAACAGGCCCGAACTGCAGATGCTCCAGAACGCCGTCGACATAAGCAAGCAGGCCACAAACCTGCTCAAGGCAGGCAACCTGCCTCAGGTTGCGCTCATCGGAGGCTATTCGTTCAGCAACCCCAACGTGTTCAACGGGTTTCAAAACAAGTTCGGAGGCGTTTGGAGCGTAGGCGTATTGGTGCGCGTGCCCATCTGGAACTGGGGCGATGTGGCCTATAAGGTGAGGGCCGCAAAGGGCGCCACAGCCATGGCCAACCTCGAGTTGGCAGAGGCGCGCGAGGGAGTCGAGTTGCAAGTAAGCCAGAGTTCGTTCAAGCTTTCGGAAGCCGGCAAGAAGCTGACCATGGCCAAGGCCAGTGCCGAACAGGCCGAGGAAAACCTGCGCAGCGCCAACCTGGGCTTCCGCGAAGGTGTGATTCAGAGCACAACGGTGATGGAGGCACAGACCGCCTGGCTCAAGGCGCAGTCGCAAAAGATAGACGCAGAAATAGAAGTTAAACTAAGCCAAGTCAACCTGAAGAAGGCCCTTGGAACATTAGACGATTGATTATGTCAGCAAAATCACAACATAACAACATCCTGCTTGCCGTCGCCGGGTTTGCGGCAGTGGTCGTAGTGGTTGCCTTGATAGGCTTTTTTGCCCTCGGGCGTGAGCCGGAGCTCATACAGGGGCAGGTGGAAGTGACAGAATACCGGGTGTCGAGCAAGGTGCCGGGGCGCATCCTCGAGCTTCGGGTAAAGGAGGGCGACTATGTCAGGAAGGGCGACACGCTGGCCATTCTCGACGCGCCCGACGTGCAGGCCAAGCTTGCCCAGGCTCGCAGTGCCGAGGATGCGGCTGCCGCCATGGACGAGATGGCGCGCAGCGGCGCCCGCGCCGAGCAGGTGAGGGGAGCCTTCCAGGTGTTGCAGCAGGCCAAGGCAGGCCTCGACATCGCCCGCAAGTCATACGGGCGGGTGCAGCGTCTGTACGACGAAGGGGTCATGACAGAGCAGAAGCGCGACGAGGCCTTTGCCAATTTCAAGGCCATGGAGGCCCAGGTAAAGGCCGCCCAGAGCCAGTATGACATGGCCCGCAACGGTGCGCGGCGCGAAGAAAAGATGGCCGCAGCCGCCCAGGTGAACCGTGCCAAGGGCGCGGTGGCCGAGGTGAGCTCATATATCAACGAGACCGTCCAGGTGGCACAGATGGACGGTGAGGTCAGCGAGATCTACCCGAAGGTGGGCGAGCTCGTCGGCACGGGCGCCCCGATAATGTCGATATCGGTAATGACCGACATGTGGGGCACGTTCAATGTGCGTGAAGACCAGTTGAGCGGGCTTGCCGTCGGCAAGACTTTCAATGCCTATGTGCCGGCGTTCGGCAAGGACATAAGCATGAAAGTGTATTATATGAAGGACGAGGGAAGCTATGCCGTATGGAAGGCAACAAAGGCCAACGGGCAGTTTGACTTGAAGACATTCGAGGTCAAGGCGCGTCCGGTTGGGCAGGTTGAAGGGCTTCGTCCGGGCATGTCGTTGGTAGTAAAAGAAAAATGATATAAGTCGGTGCGGTTAAAAGAGTGTCTCAGCCAAGTCGCGCGTATAGCGTGGCGCGAATGTTGCATACTGCGCAAAAACCCCATCTACTGGTTTTGCATGGTTGTGTTCCCGCTTCTGGTGATGTTTTTTTTCACATCCATGATGCAGGAGGGGCAGCCCACCGACATGCCTGTCGGTGTGGTAGACCACGACCATTCGTCGCTAAGCCGGCAGCTTGTGCGCCGGCTCGACGCCTTCCAGACCAGCCATGTTGTGGCCGTCTACCCCACAGTGCGCGATGCTCGCAAGGCCGTCCAGTCAGGTGAGATATACGCATTCCTGTACATTCCCGAAGGCACTTCCGACAAGTTGCTGGCCCAGCGGCGCCCAACAGTGTCGTTTTACTACAACATGGCCTACTACGCGGCGGGCACTTTGCTCTACCGCGACCTTACCACCATAACCACGCTCGGCTCCGCTTCGGTGGGCATGGCAACGCTCCAGGCCAAGGGTGTGCCCCCCGCGCAGGTACAGTCGTTCCTCCAGCCCATAGTAATCGACCTACACCAGATATCCAATCCGTGGACAAACTATAACATATACCTCAGCACCGTGCTCGTGCCCGGCGTCATCATGCTGTTCATATTCCTCATAACGGCATATTCATTGGGCACAGAGCTTAAGTTCAAGCGCTCACGCCAGTGGCTTTCGATGGCCGACGGCAACATCGTGGTGGCGCTTGCCGGCAAGATGCTGCCGCAGACACTGATATTCCTCGCCATAGTCTACGGATACATGTACTATGTCTTCGGGGTGCTCGGCTTTCCCCATCCGGGTGGCACCATGCGCATAGCCATGCTCGGGTTGGCCACGGTCTTGTCGTCGCAAGGGTTCGGAATATTCGCCTTCGGGCTCATGCCATCGTTGCGTATGTCGATGAGTGTGTGCTCGCTTTGGGCCGTGCTGAGCTTCTCGATGGCCGGTTCGGCATTTCCGGTGATGGGCATGGACTCCGCCTTGGAGTCTCTTTCGTGGCTCTTCCCGTTGCGCCATTACTTCATGGTTTACCAGATTACGGTGTTCAACGGTTACGAAATGCTCGACGCATGGTTCCACATAGCGGCGTTGGTGGCCTTTGCCTTGTTGCCGATAATGGTGTTGCGCAAGATACGCAACGCCATGCTTACATACGTATATATTCCTTGACGTGATGAGAGAAGACGGAATCATAAACAAGATACGCGGCGGAGTGGTCGACGCCTGCCGCATTTGGGCGGAAGAGATGAGGCAGACCGTCCGCGACGAAGGTGTGCTTATATTTTTCATCCTCGTGCCCTTGCTTTATCCGTTGCTTTACTCCTGGATATACAACAATGAGGTAGTGCGCGATGTGCCGGTGGTCGTTGTCGACAACTCACGCACGGCCATGAGCCGTGAGTTCGTGCGACATTGCGACGCTTCGCCCGATGTGCGGGTGCTGTGCTACGCATCCGACATGGACGAGGCCCGCGCGCTGCTCAGCCGTCAGGTGGTGAAAGGCATTTATTACCTGCCGTCTGATTTCTCGACGCGGCTCAACCGCATGGAGCAGACGGCCGTCAGCGTATACTGCGACATGAGCCTCATGCTCACCTACAAGGCCGTTTACCAGACGGCCATGAGCGTTGCCCTCGACATGAACAGCCAGTTGCAGGTGAAGGTGGCGGGCAACACGACCGACCGTGAAGACCTTGTCACCACGAGCCCGATGGCCGTGACGCCCGTGCCAATGTTCAATCCGTCGGGCGGTTACGGCTCGTTCATACTGCCGGCGGTGCTCATGCTCATACTGCAGCAGACGCTCGTGCTGGGCATAGGCCTGTCGGCCGGCACCGCCCGCGAGCGCAATCGTTACCAAGACCTTATTCCCTTCAGCCGCAGCTACCAGGGAATGTTCCGCATTGTCATGGGCAAGGCCATGTGTTATTTCATGATTTACGCCGTGCTGGGCTCCTACCTGTCGATGATAGTGCCCCGCCTGTTCCATTTCGTTGTGCTGGCCGAGCCCTCGGTGCTGCTCGCCATAATGCTGCCATATATATTTGCGAGCATCTTTTTCGGCATGGCCGTGTCGTGCATGGTGCGCTACCGTGAGAACGTAATGCTGCTGGTGGTCTTCGCTTCCGTGCCGTTGCTGTTTCTCTCGGGCGTGTCTTGGCCGCAGAGCAACATGCCGTGGTATTGGGAATGCTTCTCGTGGCTGTTTCCTTCAACCTTCGGCATCAGGGCTTACGTGCGTGTCAACACCCTCGGGGCGTCGCTTTACGATGTGGCCTTCGAGTATAGGGCCTTGTGGGTGCAGGCTGCTGCCTACTTCCTGCTGGCCTGCCTGGTGTACCGTCACCAGATAATACAGTCGCGCCGCCATGCACTCGACAGGCTCGACTACATCCGCCGGCGCCGCGAGGTGAAGCGCCGCTTGCGTGAGCGCGCGGCCCGCAAGTGACTGCAGTCTGCCCCGCAGCCGCCCGGCACCGGGCTTATGGCGCGCAGGCGTGAGTGATTTTGCGGCATTGCTTTTGTAAAAAAATTATGCCGCATTTGCCATTTTTCATAACTATCTGACAGCCAGCGGTTTGCCAAACACGCCGTTTTGTGCTGCCAAACGGGCCTTTCCGCATTGCCGTATGGGCCGTTTTGCAGGCCGTCATGGCCCGTTTTGCGCAGCGTTTCCACAGGCGTGGCTTAATGACGGGTGGAATGTTGAAAATGTTCATCGTATAAAATAGTTGTCTATATGAGTCGTTCGATGGTTTTGCTTGCCTTGCTGGCAGTGTTGGCCACGCCCTCCGCGTCGTTGGCACAGGCCGGTTCCGCCGGAGTTTTCTTGCGCGACGTCGCTACCGGCGAGTGGATTATTGGATTGATTGGCGACCGTGCCGTCTACGATGATTGCCTATGGCGTTGCGACAAAGAGGCGGGCGGCGGCTACCGGCTTACTTCGGCCAACCGTCAGGTAGGCGTGTCGTTGGGGCGCGGCAGGGTTGCAGTCGGCGGGCAGAGCCATGCCGTGACCGAGTTTTCCGGGCCGTTTGTGCCGCCATATCCATCGCCTTCGGCCGACACCATGGCGTTGGCACCCCTGCAGCGCACGGATACCGCCACCTTCGTTTTGGTGAGCCGCAGCCGCCGTCAGTATTACGACTACCTTGAACTTGTTGACGACTCGATGCCCGGAAGCGTCTTGCTTCATCCCCATGCCGATTCGCTGGGCCGCGTCGTTGTGCGCCATGCCACCCGAAGACCGGCCTGCCTGCGCCTTTTGAGCAGGGCCGACACTGTGAACCGGCCCATCGCTTCGGTCATGGCCTACTGCAGTCCGGGCGACACCGCGCTGCTTTACGTCGACGACATCAACGGGCGTGCCTATTTCATGGGCAGCCAATCGAGGGTGAACAACGAACTGATGGCAGCAGGGGCAACCTCTGTTTACCGGCTTACTTTCCCGATGCAGACCGACGGTCTCGACTCTGCCTTGGCTGCTTTCGGCCGCTCTTGGGCAAAGAGCCGGCTGTCCATCGATTCTATTTGCGCCGTCCGACCGGGCATCTCGGCTGCAACCATGCGCTGCCTTGAGGCTTACGGCCGCTTCTGCTATGCCTTTGAATGCACTTACAAGGCGTGGAGCGAGCTCACCGCCGACAGGTCGGGGGAGCTGTCCGCCGGGTTGGCCGCGACCAATGGCGTGCCGGCGCTATGCCGCCGGGTGGTTGCCGGGTTTGCGGCCGACTATGAGGCGTCTGCGTTTCCGCCATCGTGGGCGGCCACGTCGTTCAGGAAGGTATATGCCCCGTTGCGTTTCGTGCTGGAAAACAATCTCACACAGGCAACCCAATGCCCGGCGTCGGGGGCAGGGCAGGTTGTTGTCGACTCGTTGAAAGCCAAGGGGAGGTTGTTGTTTGAGAAACTTCTGCGGCCTTATCGCGGCAAGGTTGTATACTTGGACCTGTGGGGAGGGTGGTGCGCACCGTGCCTTGCAGAGATGAAACATGCGCAGGCCCTGCGCGACAAGCTGCGCTCCGAGGGTGTGGTTTTCATGTATCTGGCCAACAATACCAACGGCGAGCTGTACCGAGAGCTCGTCTCGCGGTTCGGGCTTGATGCCCCCGGCTCAGTCAGCTTCAACCTTCCGCCCGACCAGCAGGCCGCCATCGAGAGCTATCTTTCGGTGGATGCTTTCCCCACATATCTAATAATAGACCGCGAGGGCAATGTGGTAGGTGGCGTGGTGCCCAGGCCCGGCCAGGCTGCCGAGCTTGCGAAGGCCCTGAGGGAGGCCGGGGCAAGGTAGCCGCCGGGCGCCGGCGGGCGCGTCAGCCTTGCCTTTCGTGCCTGTATTGCTTGGGCGACATGCCCATGGTCTTGGCAAAAAGGCGTGAGAAATAGTAGCAGTCTTCAATGCCGACCTTATGGCATATCTGGTTGACCTTCATCCCGGTGGATGCCAGCAGGCGGCACGCCAGATTGATTTTCAGCAAGTTGAAGTAGCCGAGCGGGCTGTGGCCGGTCTGCTGCTTGAACATCGACGAGAAGTGAGAAGGCGAATATCCCGTGTAGCCGGCTATGTCGCGCAGCGACAGATGCTTCTCCGCGTTCTCTTTCATATAGTGTATTGCCGCCCCGACAACGTCGGTAGAGCGTGGCTTCGGGTCGGCATTGCGGAACAGCGTTATGTATCTCATCGACGCCAGGTAGTGGTGCAGCAGCGACGAGGCGTAGCGCAGGTTCTCCCGCCCGTACCCGTTGCGCAGCGTTACAAATATTTCCTCGAAAATGTTGTTGCGCTCGCTGATGCGCGACATGGCCCCCGGCTTTACGTCGTTTGGCCTGAGGGCGCCTTCGGCATAGATGGCGGCATGCGCCCCGGTGAAGTGAACCCAGTAGATGGTCCACGGCTCTTGTTCGTCGGCGGCGTATGTGTGCGGTTTGCCGGCAGGCAGGATTACATACTGGTCGGCCCCTACGTCATGCCTTTCGCCGCCTACACAGTACCACCCCGCGCCCTCTACACAGTATATCAGCACGTATTGCGATATGGGTTGCGTGCGTTCGCGGTAGTGGCCGGCGGCCTTTGGGTAGTATCCTATGTCTGTTATGTATAGGCTGGAAGCCAGCGGGTCGGCGCTCTCAATGTCGATGGCCATCTGCGGCAATACTATCACCTGTTCGCCGTTGAATCCGTCTTTCTGTTTCATACCATTGCTTTTTGCCGCCACTAAGTTAGTATTTTTCTTCTGTTCACCAAAACTTTTGCCTGCAAAACGCTGCCCACGGGCCACCATTGCCGCCTGTCTTCCAGCCACGGCCGCTACTTGTGGTGGGGCTGGCTGCCATCGCCCGGCACGCAGCCGTGGCGGCTGTGGGTGGGCGCTTGCCGCTTTCGGCGTTTCCTCTGTATCGTGCCGCCGTGGCTCACGTGCCCCGGCAGGCCTGCCGCAGGCCGTTGCCCGCTGTGTGCGGCAGGCTGGCAAACGGCGCAGCCGCAAGTGTAAAAAACGTTAAACACACCCGTTCGCAATCACAAATTGTGATTTTTGCTGTAAAAAGAGCTACCTTTGTGCGTCGCAACCGTGTTTGGGGCGGCACTAACTATAACTATAACTAAAATTTATCAGCGAATGAGACAACGTTTACTTTCAGCCATAGGCATGGCAGCCATGGTGTGTATTGGGGCAAGCGCACAGTCGGACGTGACGCTTACCCGCAACGGCGACAGCTACAAAATGTCCAACGGAACGGTGTCGGTGAGCATCGGCAGCAACGGACGCATCCGCGAGATGACTTTCCGCGGGGGCCCCAATGTGCTGGCAAGCAATGGAGTCTACTTTGACTACACGGCCGACAAGAACGACAACCTCAACCCGACGACGTCGAAAATAGTAAGGCAGACTGCCGACTACGCGGAGGTTGTGTTCAGCAATACCACCGCCGACCTGCGCTTCGAACAGGGCTTCATCATGCGAAAGGGCGTCAACGGGGTCTACGTCTACGTAGTGGCCAACGGCACGCCCACGTCGTCCGGGGTCAACCTGAGGGAGGCTCGGGTGTGCACTAGGCTCAATTCTTCGTTTGTCAACGGTTATGTCGACGAGGTGATGAATGGCAAGATACCCACCAATGCCGAGATGGCCGTGGCCGAGCGCGAGGAGAACGTGGTGCAGGATGCCACATACCGCATGGCCGACGGGTCGATATACACCAAGTACGACTGGGCGCAGTATGTGGTGCGCGACAGCCTTCACGGGCTCATGAACGTCAACTCGGGCGTGTGGAACATACCTTGCAGCCACGAGTGGCTCAACGGTGGCCCTATGAGGCAGGAGCTTACGGTGCATGCAACGAGCAAGTCGCCCATCACGATACAGATGCTCCAGGGCGAGCACTTCGGCGCTTCGTCGCAGCGTTACGAGGATGGCGAACGCAAGATTTACGGCCCGTTCCTCATCTACCTCAATCGTGGCTCACAGCAACAGATGATTGCCGACGCCAAGCGGCAGGCCTCGCAGCAGCAGGCGGAGTGGCCTTTCGCTTGGTTTGACCATGAGATCTATCCCCTTGACAGGTCGACGGTGAGGGGGCGGCTCAGCGTTACCACCGGGCAGCCATGCGACAGTGTGCAGCTGGTGCTGGCCAAGGCCGGCACCTCTCCCTACGCCCAGGGCAAGGGATACATGTTTTGGGCAATGACAGGAGCCGACGGTTCGTTTGCCATTCCCAATGTGCGCAAGGGCACCTACACGCTTTACGGATATGCAACCAAGGGGGGCGTGACCGACGAACTGCAGCGCGCCGACATCGAGGTGGGCGGTTCTGACGTCGACCTCGGCGTTGTCGAGTGGACGCCAGAGTGCCGTGAGCGGCTGTTGTGGCAGATAGGGGAAAACAATCGCTTGGCCGACGGGTTCATGTATAGCGACACCTGCAGGGCTTACGGGCTGTGGGAGCTGCCCCCTGCCGACCTTAATTATATAATAGGTGAGAGCGACCCGGCCACCGACTGGTATTTCGCGCAGACCAAGAACGGCACGTGGACGGTGTCGTTCAATCTCGACGACAACCTGTCGGGCACGGCCCTGCTCACTGCTTCGATGGCCGGGGTGACCAACAACCCCAAGGTCGAGGTGGCCGTCAATGGCACTGTGCAGGCCAATTGGAACCTTGCCCAGAACGATGCAGCCATATACCGCAGTGCTGTGCTGGGCGGCAACCACCGTGTCGAGACGTGTGAGTTTCCCGCATCCGTGCTTCACAAAGGCACCAACACGGTGGCGTTCACCATGTCGGGCATACGGAGAAACGGCGGGGTGATGTACGATTGCATCAAGCTTGAGGCCGGCGCGAAAGTGGTGTCGGGCATATCCGAGGCCGACGTCGAGGTGGCCGACGGGCCGGTAGAGCTGTTCACCGTCGGCGGACAGAAGATTGGCGTGTTCAACTCCATAGGCGAGGCCGGGTTGGATGGCGGCATCTACATCTATCGCCGTGGCGCCCGGTCGGGGAAAATAGTGCTTTAAACAAGCCAGCCGCTGCGGCATCAGCCGTCGGCGGCAGCACGGCCGACTTCCACAGCCTCCCGCACGCCGGTGCGGGAGGCTGTTTTTCAGCCTTCGGCCAAGCTCGTTCTATGCTGTGGCCGTTTCCGTAATATTGTCCATCTTTTTAGTTGCTTTTGTCTATTGTCGCTCTTGTCCATATTCATTATCTTTGCACCGAGACTCAAACTAAAAACCTAACGCAACATAATTATGGACAGTTACAACAAGAAATTTGTCTATTTCATTTGCCTCGTGTCGGCATTGGGCGGCCTGCTCTTTGGCTACGACTGGGTCGTTATCGGCGGGGCGAAACCGTTCTACGAACTTTATTTCGGCATTGCCGACTCACCGTCGGCCCAAGGTCTGGCCATGACCATTGCATTGATAGGGTGCATGATAGGTGCCATGCTGTGCGGCACGTTGGCCGACCGCATAGGCCGCAGGCGCCTGCTGGTGGTGTCGGCGCTCATATTCCTGCTCTCGTCGGTAGCCACCGGGGCTTTTTCCGACTTCCACTCTTTCCTCGTGGCCCGCTTCTTCGGCGGCATCGGCATTGGCGTCGCCTCCGGGCTGTCGCCCATGTACATAGCCGAGGTGGCCCCGACAAAGGTGCGCGGCAAGCTCGTGTCGCTCAACCAGATGACCATCGTGCTCGGTATACTTGGCGCGCAGATAACCAACTGGCTCATTGCCGAGCCAATACCCGGTGGCAGCACAGCCGCCGACATCGCCGCGTCGTGGAACGGACAGATGGCATGGCGGTGGATGTTCTGGGCTGCCGCAGTGCCTTCAGCCTTGTTCCTTGTGCTCGCCTTCTTCATTCCTGAGAGTCCGCGGTGGCTCGCTTTGAAGGGAAATGACGCTGAAGCTCTTGCCATCCTGACCCACATAGGGGGCTCAGAGTATGCCGGCCGTGAGCTTGCGGCGGTCAAGTCGGCCAATGCCGCCGATGCTCAACAGGGCGGTTTGGGCATGCTTTTCAGCCGTCCGTTCCGCCGCGTGCTGCTGCTTGGCGTAGTCATTGCGGTCTTCCAGCAGTGGTGCGGCACCAATGTCATATTCAATTATGCACAGGAAATCTTCCAGTCGGCGGGCTATGAGATAGGCGATGTGCTGTTCAACATCGTCGTGACCGGCATCGCCAACGTGGTGTTTACCATCGTTGCGATATTCACCGTCGACCGTCTTGGGCGGCGGGCCCTGATGTTGCTCGGTGCCGGAGGGCTTTGCGCCATCTACCTTATACTTGGTGTGTGCTACTACTTCCACGTCACCGGCTTCTTCATGATTGTGCTCGTGGTGCTCGCCATAGCCTGCTATGCCATGACGCTTGGCCCTTGCACGTGGGTGCTCATATCCGAACTGTTCCCCAACAAGGTGCGGGCCGTGGCCGTGGCCACGTGTACCTTTGCCCTGTGGGTGGGTTCTTCCACGCTCACCTACACCTTCCCGCTGCTCAACACTGCCCTCGGCAGCTACGGCACGTTCTGGATTTACTCGGCGGTGTGCCTCTTCGGCCTGCTGTTCTTTGTGTTCCGCCTGCCCGAAACCAAGGGCAAGTCGCTCGAAGAACTGGAGAAAGAGATGGTGGGGTGAGGCCCCTCCCCAGCCCTCCACATAACGGGGAGGGAGCCCGTTGGCCGGAATGCGGCGGCAAAGCATGGCATTATGATATAAAACGAGACATATATAAAATAAAGACAAACACCAACCCCACTCCCAGTACAGTGTCGACATCCCCGGCACAGGGTTCCCTCCCCACGGGGGAGGGGTAGGGAGGGGCTTATATTTAGCACTATGGTAAAAGCATGGAGAGAGGTTGTGACGATACCAACCTATGAAGTCGGCAAGCCCGACAAGAACCCGATGTTTCTCGAGAAGCGCGTATACCAAGGCTCGAGTGGCGTGGTTTATCCCTATCCCGTGATAGAGTCGATAGCCGACGAGAAGCACGACAAGCAATACAATGCAGTGTTTCTTGAGAACGAATACATCAAAGTGATGATTCTTCCCGAGCTCGGGGGAAGGGTGCAGATGGCATACGACAAGGTGAAGCAGCGCCATTTCGTGTATTACAACCACGTGGTGAAGCCTGCCCTCGTAGGTCTTACGGGACCGTGGATATCCGGCGGCATCGAGTTTAACTGGCCGCAGCACCACCGTCCGTCAACTTTCCTGCCCGTGGACAGCACCATCGAGGAGAACGCCGACGGCTCGGTAACGGTCTGGGTCAACGAGATGGAGCGCATGTTCCACCAGAAGGGCATGGCCGGATTCACCCTTCGACCCGGTTGCGCCCGCCTCGAGATACGCGGACATTTGTATAACCGCACGCCTATGCCGCAGACATTCCTGTGGTGGGCCAACCCGGCTGTGGCCGTGAACGACGAATACCAGAGCGTGTTCCCGCCCGACATCAACGCCGTTTTCGACCACGGCAAGCGCGCCGTGAGCTCTTTCCCGATAGCAACGGGCACATATTACAAGATGGACTACTCGGCGGGAGTGGACATTTCCAACTATAAGAACATAAAGGTGCCCACGTCTTACATGGCCGTCAACTCAAAGTACGACTTCGAGGGGGGCTACGAGAACGACTCACATGGGGGTATGCTGCATGTGGCAAGCCACCACCTGTCGCCCGGAAAGAAGCAGTGGACATGGGGCAACGGCGATTTCGGGCGTGCCTGGGACCGCAACCTGACCGACAGCGACGGCCCGTACATCGAGCTGATGGCCGGTGTCTACACTGAAAACCAGCCAGACTTCACGTGGCTGATGCCTTATGAAGAGAAGCGTTTCACGCAGTATTTCATGCCGTATCGCGAACTGGGGATAGTCAAGAACGCCTCGCGCGATCTGGTGATGAACATTGTTGAGGCCGACGGTGGGGCCAGGCTGATGGTCCAGGCCACGTGCAAGGCCCGCGTAGAGGTGCTCGTCAGGGGCGACGAAGGGGGCAGGGTGTTGTATGGAAACACTATCGACATGAGCCCGGAGGCCGTGTTCGACGAGATTGTTGATGTAATCGGAACACCCCTCGACGCCCTTACAGTAGAGCTGTACATCATCCACGACAATGGCCGGAGGGTGCTTTCGCTTTCATGGCACGCCGAGCCCGACGAGATACGCCCCGTGCCCAATGCCGCCGAAGCGGCCCTGCAACCGGCCGAGATAAAGACAACAGAGCAGCTTTACCTTACCGGGCTTCATCTCGAACAGTACCGCCACGCCACCTTCTCGCCCGTAGATTACTATGAAGAGGCGTTGCGCCGCGACCCCAACGACTACCGTTGCAACAACGCTCTCGGCCTGTGGTACCTGCGCCGCGGACGCTTTGCCGTTGCCGAGCCTTACCTCAGGCATGCCGTCGGGGTGATAATGCGCCGCAACCCAAACCCATACGACGGCGAGCCTATATACAACCTGGCCCTCTGCCTCAAGTGCATGGGACGTTGCGACGAGGCATACGAGCTGTTCTGGAAGTCGACATGGAACAAGGCATGGGCCGATGCCGGCTATCTGGCAGCCGCACAACTGTCGTTGATGCAGGGCCGACTTGACGATGCTCTCGACGAGGCGGAACGTGCGCTCGACAACAACCGACGCAACCACAAGGCACGCGCGTTGCTCGCAACGGTGCTCAGGGTGTTGGGACGCGAGGCCGATGCCGTGGCATTATGCGACGAGTCGCTGGCCCTCGATCCCTTCAACTACGGTTGCCTTTACGAGAAATACATCATCACGGCCGACGAACAGTTGCTCGACAAGCTGCGCGAGATGATGCACGGCATGCCAAACAACTACGACGAACTGGCCCTCGACTACATGCAGATGGGCCGCCCGGAAGAGGCGTTGGCCGTGTGGGGCATGGCCGAAAGCGCCGGTGCGGTCACGCCGATGACCTATTACTACATGGGTTGGGCCGGCGATGCGGGCGCGTTTGCCCGTGCTGCCGCAGCCGATGCGGCCTATTGCTTCCCCAACCGCATCGAAGACGTGCTGGCGCTGCAGGCCGCCATGGACGCCAACCCGCAGGATGCGCGCGCTCCTTACTATCTTGGCTGCCTATATTACGACAAGCGCCAGTATGGCGTGGCCACCGAACTGTGGCAGCGTTCGGCCGAGCTCGACCCGCAGTTCCCCACCGTTTGGCGCAACATGGCGCTGGCTTTGTTCAACAAACAGGGCGAGCACGAGCGGGCACTCGAGTGCATGGAGAGGGCGTTCAGCCTCGATGAGACCGACGCCCGCGTGCTGATGGAGCTCGACCAGCTTTACAAGCGCCTGCAGAAACCGCACGCCTGGCGCCTCGAACGCCTGATGAGCCATCCCGAACTCGTGGCCCGGCGCGACGACTTGCTGCTCGAAGAGGCCACGCTACTTAACCAGACAGGACGCTACGAGGAGGCCATGGCCATCATCGACGGCCATGTGTTCCACCCGTGGGAAGGAGGCGAAGGCAAGGTTACGGCCCAATACCAGACGTGCCGCGTTGAGCTGGCAAAGCGGGCGCTGGCGTCGCATGAGTATGAAAAGGCCATAAGGCTGCTCGACGAGTGCCTCGTCTATCCGCACAACCTCGGCGAGGGCAGGCTCGAAGGGGCCCAGGAAAACGATTTCCACTACTTCCTCGGCTGCGCATACAGCGCCATGGGCAACGAGGCCAAGGCCCGCGAGTGCTGGGAAAAAGCCACCAAGGGGCCCCAGGAGCCTGCGGCGGCCATGTATTACAACGACGCCAAGCCCGACAAGATATTCTATCAGGGGCTTGCCCTGATGCGCCTTGGCAGGCAGGGCGAGGCCAACGGGCGCTTCCATCGACTTGTCAACTATGGCAAGCAGCATGTTTTTGAGAAGGTGGTGATGGATTATTTTGCCGTTTCATTGCCCGACCTGCTCATCTGGGAAGACTCGCTCGACGCGAAGAACGCCATACACTGCACGTATATGCTTGCGCTCGGCTATTACGGACTGGGCGACATGAAGCACGCGCTGCGCTATCTCGGCGAGGTAGAGCGCATGGACATAAACCACCAGGGAGTGCAGGCACTGCGCACGTTGCATTCGTTGTTTTGATTGACGCCGGTGGGCCGTGGCTTTGGTCATGGCCCACCGGCTTGCCTTTATCTGCAAACCCGTCTTAGCACATTGTTCTTTTTCTTATGTACAAATATCTGTTTTCATTGATACTCGTGGCCGTCATGGCTTCAGCCGCCGCCGCGCAAGACTGCCTTGACATCAGCGGCGAATGGCTTTGCGGGGGCACGACGCCAGTCAGACTGCCCGGAACCACCGATGACGCACGCCTCGGAGAGCCTAACAGGCTGGGGCCGGCAATGGCCAAGCCACAGCTGACCCACCTCACGCGACGCCATTGTTTCATGGGCGAGGCGCGTTACCTGCGCCGTGTCGACATACCCAAGGCCATGGCCGGACGGCCGCTTAGGGTAACGTTTGAGCGTGTGTTGTGGCGCAGCCGGCTTTTTGTTGACGGTCGCGACATGGGCCAGAGCCAGGAAAGCCTTGTCTCCCCGCATGTCTACACCATCCCCCGGGGGCTTGCCGAAGGCGCCCATGAGATAGAGCTTCGCGTGGACAACAGCAAGCAATACGATATATTGTACAATGAGATGTGCCATGCCTACACCGATGAGACACAAATCAAATGGAACGGGGTGCTCGGACGGATGGAGATAACGGCGCTGGCCGACGTCGAGATAGCGTCGCTCGATGTTTATCCCGACGTGGCCGGACGGCGCATCAGCGTGGCTGCCAGGCTGTCGAAGCATGGCGGCGGTCGCGCCAAGGGCGTGCTCACCTTGGGCGTGAGGCAACTTTCAACAGGTTGCAGGCTGCCTGTGAAGAGCCTGAGGGTGGCATTGCCCGACTCTGCCACCGATGTCACGGCATGGTATGACATGGGCGACGACGTAAGGCTGTGGAGCGAGTTCGACCCCACACTCTACGAGCTTACAGCCGAATATGACGGCGGTGGCATACATGCGGGGCGCAACGTTACCTTCGGCATGCGCGAGATTGGCTCCGAAGGAGGCCGACTGCTGGTCAATGGGAGGCGCACCTTCCTGCGGGGCACGCTCGAGTGCTGTGTCTTTCCGCTCACCGGCACGCCGCCGACAACCGAAGACGGATGGCTGAAAGTGTTTGCCACTGCGCGCGACTGGGGCCTCAACCACCTGCGCTTCCACTCCTACTGCCCTCCCGAGGCAGCCTTCAGGGTGGCCGACCGCATGGGGTTCTACCTGCAGGTTGAGCTGCCCTGCTGGTCGCTCAACATCGGGCGCGACAAGGCGGTGGAGCTTTTCTTGCGCCGTGAGTTCGACAACATTGTGGCAAACTATGGCAACCATCCGTCGCTGTGCCTCGTAAGCTGTGGCAATGAGCTGCAGAGTGACTTCACGGTGCTCAATTCCATGGTGCGCGACATGAAGCAGAAAGACCCCCGCCACCTTTATTCCACAACCACATACACCTTTGAGCGCGGCCACGGAGGGCATCCCGAGCCCGAAGACCAGTTCTTTGTCACCCAGCGTACCGACAGTGGCTGGGTGCGCGGCCAGGGCGTGTTCGATGCCGAGCGCCCGTCGTTTGAAAAAGACTATGCCGCATCCGTGGGCACGCCTTCCGTCCCTTTGATTTCTCACGAGATAGGCCAGTATGCCGTATATCCTAATGTCCGTGAGATTGAGAAGTACACCGGGGTGCTCGACCCGCTCAACTTCAAGGCCGTGCGCGACGACTTGCGCGACAAGGGACTGCTCAAGTTGGCCGACGATTTCTTTGATGCCTCGGGGCGTTTTGCCGCCATTCTGTATAAAGAGGAGGTGGAGCGTGCGTTGAAGACGCCTGGGTTCAGTGGCTTCCAACTGCTCGGCCTTCAGGACTTCCCGGGCCAGAGCACGGCCCTCGTGGGTCTTGTAGATGCTTTTTGGGACAACAAGGGTTTTATGTCTCCCGCCGATTTCCGCTGTTTCTGCGCCCCCGTTGTTCCGTTGGCGCGGTATGGCAAGGCGGTTTACACAACCGACGAGACGTTTGATGCGGCCGTCGAGGTGGCCAACTACGGGCGTGAAGCCATTGCTGGCGGCCGCCTCGTGTGGACGCTGGCCGACGACTTGGGGCGCACCGTGGGCAGCGGCGCGACAGACTGCGGCACCATCGCTCAGGGCGGCCTTACTGCCCTGGGGCGCGTCAAGGTGGATTTGGGCGGCGTGGCCGGGCCTTGCCGGCTAACGTTGCGCGTGGCTTTGGACGGCACTCCGTGGCGCAACAGCTGGCACATCTGGGTGTATCCGCCCACCGCGGGGGTTGATTGTGGCGACGTGGTGCTGACGGCCGACTGCGACGAGGCTGCCAGGGCGCTGGCCAAAGGCCGTAAGGTGCTCTTCTCGCCCGCCGAAAAGCACCTCGAGGGGCTTGAAGGCAAGTTTGTGCCTGTGTTCTGGAGCCCTGTCCACTTCCCCAAGCAAGCCGGCACCATGGGCGTGCTCTGCAACCCGAGCCATCCCGCGCTGGCGTCGTTCCCCACAGAGTCGCATTCCGACTGGCAGTGGTGGGGGCTGATGAAGAACTCAAAGGTGCTGGTGACGGATTCGCTGCGCAATGTCGTTCCGATAGTGAGCGTGATAGACAACTTTGCCAACAACCGCCGTCTTGCTGCTGCCATCGAGGCGCGTTGCGGCGGTGGCAGGCTGCTGTTCACGTCGATGAACCTCATCGAGAAGATGGATTCGTGCCCAGAGGCGCGCCAGATGGCGGTCAGTCTGTTGCGTTACATGAACTCGGCCGACTTTGCCCCTGCCGCAGAAATGACCGTAGGCGAGCTGCGTTCGTTTATCTCGGCTACCGACAACAGCATTAAGACCGGTGCCGAGTCTATCTACTGACACCGGTATGCGGCTCAGCCAGCAAGCCGTTTCGTGCCACTTGCTTAAGCTGCCTGTGGGCTGCGGTGCAACTGTTTGGCATCCAGCGCGTTGCAGAACGGGCCGTTTCCTGCTGCAAAACGGCCCGTTCTGAGTGCCGAAAAGCGTTGTTTCGCAATGCAATACGGCCGATGTTGAAAACCTGTCCGGTCAATGGCGTTTGGCAGAAGGCGTGCGTAGGCCCGACAGGCCCGGTGGGGGCAGTGGTGCATGGCGGCATGGCGATGTTTTGCCCGGGGCATTGCTTGATGTCTGTGCGAGTGCGTCGAATGCGCTATTTTAAGATAATGATGATGGCAAACTACATGAATCAACAAACGTAATGTGCAGTATGAAACATGCAGATGGTCTGCTGCGTGTCATGCATGCAGCCCTGATGCCCGGCCCAATGTACGGCCCGGAGGGCATACGGGTGGCCCCCCGAAGGGCGGCAAAGGCCGGGGGCTTGCCGTGGCAGGCCGCCGTGGCTGCGGCAGTATGGCGTTGTGCAGCCCCTGTGGCTGTTCCGGCAACTTTGTTTTAAGATTTGATTGTATGCACGCAATACTCTTTTGTTTTTTCAGTTATGTCAATATAATGTTTAATAAAAAATAAATCAAAATCTGAATCTGATATGAAACAGCTAATGAAAGGATTCTTGCTGGCAGGGGCCATGGTGCTTTCAGCACACTGCCTTGTGGCGCAAGTGCCCGAAGTAAAGTGGGATTCGCGCAGCCTTATCATAGGCGGCAAGCGCGTGGTGCCCGTGATGGGCGAGGTGCATTACTCCCGAATACCCGCCGACGAGTGGCAGCGCGAGGTGCGGAAGATGAAGGATGGCGGCGTGACAATCATCGCCAACTATGTGTTTTGGAACCATGTCGAGGAGCAGGAGGGCATATTCGACTGGAGCGGACAGCGCGACCTGCGCCGCTTCCTTGAGGTTTGCAAGGCCGAAGGCATGCCTGTGGTGCTGCGCATAGGCCCGTTCTGCCATGGCGAGGCACGCTGCGGTGGCATCCCCGACTGGGTTTTTACAAAGGGATGCCGCACGCGCGACACCAACAAGACGTTCATGTCGTTTGTCGACAAGCTCTACAGGCAAATCTATTCTCAGGTGATTGGCTTGCAGTGGAAGGACGGAGGGCCGGTAGTGGCCGTGCAGTTTGACAACGAGCAGCGCAACGGCAACTATCTCATGGCACTCAAGAAGCTGGCCCTGTCGATAGGCTTCGACCTGCCGTTCTACACCCGCACGGGGTGGCCAGAGCTTACGCGGCCCGTGCCTTACGGCGAGATGCTGCCGCTGTATGGCGACTATGCCGACGGCTTCTGGGACCGCTCTACCAAGGAAACGGCCGGAAACTATTACAAGGCGTTCAACTTCAAGGCCTTCCGCAGCTCGACGGCGATAGCCAGCGAGCAGCTCGGCGAGCAGAAAGAGAGGCTCAGCAAGGGCGACGAGCAGTATCCGTACTTCACTTGCGAGCTTGGGGGCGGCATGATGACTTCATACCATCGCCGCGTCTACGTATATCCCGAAGACGCCTATTCGCTGGCCATTGTCAAGCTGGGCAGCGGCAGCAACCTGCTCGGATACTATATGTACCACGGCGGCACCAACCCCGACGGCAAGCTGACATACCTAAACGAAAACCAGCGCACGCCCGCGACAAACCACAACGACCTGCCTGTGAAGACGTATGACTTCCAGGCTCCGCTCGGCGAATTTGGCCAGCGCAACCCTCATTTCTACACTCTGCGCAAGCTGCACATGTTTATGCACGACTATGCCGAGACGCTGGCACCGATGGATGCCTCGTTTCCGTGCCCGCAAGACATAAAGAAAGGCGACGACAGCCACCTCAGGTGGGCTTACCGTTCGCAGGGCGACAGCGGCTTCGTCTTTGTCAACAACTACGAGAGACTGCAGAACCTGACCGACAAGCGGGGCGTGCAGTTCAGCGTATGCGGCGTCACCTTCCCCCGCAAGCCTATGACCATACCGGCCGGCACGGCCTGCATCTTCCCGGTAAACATCGACGGCATCAGGTATGCAACGGCGCAAATCATAGCCAAGCGCGACGGAAAGATATACTTGGAGCAGATAAAAGGCGTGCCCACAGAGATATGCGTCGACGGCAAGACGCTCAGAAACGTCAAGCCAAAGGGCATAGGCAAGCCCGTTTACCGCAACATTTACCTCGTCGACTCTGAGACGGCCGGAAGGCTTTTCTTGCCTGATGAGGCCCGCCCTGGCATGAAGGTGGGCGTCGAGCTTGCCAAGGTGCGCGAGGCAGGCGAGCCGCGCAAGATAACCATCGGCGTGCAGAAAGTGGCCGAAGAGCCAACCGACGACGACTTCAATGCGGCAGCTGTATACACCATAGGCCTGCCGGCCGACAGCCTGCGAGCCGACCGCCTGCTGCGTATTGACTACCGGGGCGACGTGGCACGGCTTTATGCCGACGGCAAACTCGTGGCCGACAACTTCTACAACGGCCGCCCCTTCCTGTTCGGACTATGGCGGCTGCCGGCCGGATGCAGCCGGCTGGAGCTGCGCATACTGCCGTTGCAGAAAGACATGCCGGTGTATTTCCCGCGTGAGGCCAACGTCAGCGAGCCGGGCGAGCAGGTTTACGGTGTGACCACACTCACCCTCACAGAGTATTGAACAGGGCTGCCAGGCAGCCAACAACAAGTTTTAAGCAACATCATTTTATTTATATGAATAAGAGACTATTATCAATCTTGCTTGTGCTTGCGGCCATGTCGGCCCATGCGCAGGACAAAATCGACCTGGCGGGAGAATGGAATTTCGTGCAGGGCGATACCCCCGACTACAACGACCGGGTGACATTGCCCGGCTCTATGCTCACCAATGGCAAGGGAAACGAGGTGGCCGTCGAGACGAAATGGGTGAGCAGCCTCTACGATTCGTCGTTTTTCTTCAACCCGTACATGGCCAAATACCGCCAGCCGGGCAAGATGAAGTTCCCCTTTTTCCTCACTCCGGACAAGCACTACGTGGGCAATGCGTGGTACAGCCGTAGGGTCAGCGTGCCAAAGGCGTGGGGCAAGAAGCGCCTGCTGCTCTATCTTGAGCGCCCGCACATAGAGACCACGGTGTTCATCAATGGCAGGCAGGTGGGCCGCGACTCGTCGCTCAGCGTGCCGCACGTGTTCGATGTGACCGACTACGTGGCCCCGGGGCGCGACAACGAGATTGCCATCAAGGTGTACAACGGCATCGAGAATGTGTGCGTGGGGCAAGACTCGCACAGTGTGACCGACCAGACGCAGGGCGACTGGAACGGCATTGTGGGCCGCATGGAGCTGCAGGCGCGGCCCGAGGTGTACATCGGCAACGTACAGGTTTACCCCGACATCGACGCCAAGACCATCGACGTGGTGCTTAAGGTTGTGGGCGGCAAAGGCAAATACGACGTTAAGTTCAACGTGGCCGGGCGCGACTTTGAGCACAAGAGGCTTGTGGCCGGGGCCGACGGGGCCGTCAGGGTGACGCTGCCCATGGGAGACGATGTAAAGCTGTGGGACGAGTTTGAGCCCAACCTGTACACGCTGACGTCGGTGCTCGGCGCCGACACCGTGCAGACCGACTTCGGAATGCGCAAGATTGAGGTTCGCGGCAGGCAGTTCTACCTTAACGGCCGCCCCATCTGGATGCGCGGAACGGTAGAGAACTGCTGCTTCCCGCTGACGGGATATCCGCCAACCGACGAGGCTTCGTGGCTCAGGGTGTTCCGCAAATGCAAGGAGTACGGGCTCAACATGATGCGCTTCCACTCGTTCTGTCCGCCCGAGGCGGCGTTCAAGGCGGCCGACAAGGTTGGCTTCTACCTGCAGCCCGAGGGGCCGTCGTGGCCAAACCACGGTGTGCGCCTGCGCCGCGGCATGAACATAGACCACTACTTGCTTCAGGAGACGGAGCGCATGGTGGAGCATTACGGCAACCACCCGTCGTTCTGCATGCTGGCCGCCGGCAATGAGCCGGCAGGCGACTGGGTGCCCTGGGTGGGCGACTTTGTAGACCACTGGAAGCAGACGGGCGACCGCCGGCGCGTGTATTGCGGCGCGTCGGTGGGCGGCGGATGGGCCTGGGACCCCAAGAGCGAGTTTCACGTCAAGGGCGGTGCACGCGGGCTCGACTGGGACAGGCGTGCCCCACAGTCGACCGACGACTTCCTGAAGAACATAATGCAGGTGACGCAGAAGGGCCGCAAGCCTATCGTGTTCGACGTCAACGAGCCTTACCTGAGCCATGAGCTGGGCCAGTGGTGCGCATTTCCCGACCTGAAAGAGACCTCGCAGTACACCGGGGCGTACAAAGCGCGCAACTTCGAGATATTTGCCGACCTGCTGCGAGACAACGGCATGGCCTCGCAAGCCGGGAAATTCCTGATGGCCAGCGGCAAGTTGCAGACTCTGGCTTACAAGTATGACGTGGAGCGCAACCTCCGCACGCCCGACTACGCGGGCTTCCAGATGCTTGCCCTCAACGACTACAGCGGCCAGGGCACGGCGCTCGTGGGTGTGCTCAATGTGTTCTGGCGCGAAAAGGGCTACTGCACTGCCGACCAGTGGACGCAGTTCTGCTCGCCCATAGTGCCGCTGGCAAAGTTCCCGAAGTTTGTTTATACCAACGACGAGACGCTTAGCGTGGACGTCGAGATGTACAACGCATACCGCGAGACGCTGCGCGACGCCACTACGAAGTATACCGTCACCGATGCCAACGGCAACAAGGTGGCCGGCGGGCAGCTGTATGCCGGCGACATAACCGTGGGCAAGAACAGGGCTCTGGGCACGGTGTCGATGCCGCTGTCGGCCATTGCCGAACCGTCGAAGCTGAAGCTCACCGTAACAACAACGCCTACCAACAATGTTGGGCAGCGCATAGAGAACAGCTGGGAGTTTTGGGTTTATCCGGCCGAGCAGGCCATGCCCGAGGCCGAGGGCATACTTGTGACCGACACGCTCGACGCCCAGGCCGTGGCCGCATTGCGGAAAGGGGGGCGCGTTTTGATAACGGCGGCCGGAAAGGTGCGCTTTGGCAACGACGTGAAGCAGACCTACCTGCCCGTGTTCTGGAACACGAGCTGGTTTAAGATGCGCCCGCCACACACCACGGGGGCGGCCATCGACACGTCGCATCCGCTCTTCGGCGAGTTCCCCACCGACGACTGGAGCAACCTGAACTGGTGGGAATTGCTCAACAAGGCGCAGGTGATGAACCTCCGCGACTTCCCCGCTGCCTACCAGCCGCCCATCCAGCCCATCGACACATGGCACATAAGCCGCAAGCTCGGTATGCTTGTAGAGGCCAATGTGCTTGGCGGCCGACTGCTCATGACCACGATGGACATCGACAGCAACCTCGACTCGAGGCCGGTGGCGCGCCAGATGCGCAAGGCCATCATCAGCTATATGGAGAGCGACGACTTCCGTCCGTCAATCACGCTTGAGCCGGAGGTGATAACAAACTTGTTTGAAAATGAGGCCCCGGCGGTGAATATGTTCACCAACGACTCGCCCGACGAGCTTAAGCCCAAGCTCAAGTGACCGCTTGCCGTGGCTGCCCCTGCGGCTGCCCAAACGGCTTTCGAGGCTGCGCCATACCGCATGGCGCAGCCTTTTTTGTGCCTCCCGGCCGGCTGTTGCTGGCGTGGCGGCGTAGGGCCGCGAGCCGCTCGTGGCGGCGTCGGCAGTCTTCAGCCAACGTCATTCCGGCGGCCCACCACTGCGATATGGGCCGTTCGGCGTTGCAATACGGCCGATATTGCAATGCCGAACGGCCCGTTTCAGCCTGCAAAACGGGCCGTTTTCCGAAGTGGTTGGGCCACAGTCACTTGCGCAGATAGCTCGGCGCGAGGTCAACGCCGGCTGTGGCCGGGCGCTGCATGCGGCATTGTGCGCTGTAATCCAGCGCCTTTCAGTTGGGCAGCCTGCAAGACTTTTTAATACAAATCATTTTGTTGTTAGCGAAATAACGTCTACCTTTGCACCCTATAATCATTTAACGACCAACCAAAAATATGAAAAAGATACTCCTGTCGGCCATTGCCTTCATCATGGCATTGCCCTCGGTAGCCCAGTATGGCTATCCGTTCAACTCGGCATACACCGAAGAGCACAACATATATTACGGCCTGAGGCTGGGCCTCGCGCTTGCCACCGTAAACTCAGACGACGATGTGCTCGACGGCGGCAGTGTGCGCTCGGGGCTCAACATCGGTGCCATCATAGGCTTCCAGCTGTCGCCCGCGGCTCCGGTATACCTTGAGACAGGCTTGTTTTATACCGAGAAGGGAGGCAACGGAAAGGTCGACGGAGCCAAGTTTACCTACGACCTGAACTATCTCGAGCTGCCCATCCTGGCCAAATACAAGTATGATGTTGACGGCAACTTCAGCATACAGCCTTTTGCCGGAGGCTACATAGCTTGCGGTGTGGGCGGAAAGGTGAAGGACTACGGGCTCACCCCCGACGACAGGGCTGTCTACTCGTCGTTTTCGAGCGGCTTTTTCAAGCGCTTCGATGGCGGTCTGCGCATAGGTTGCGGTGCCGAATACCAGATGATTTATGCCGAGATGGCCTACGACTTCGGCCTGGCCAACATTTGCCACAGCGACTTCGACACGTCGCACACAGGGTGCTTCTACCTTAACTTCGGCGTCAACTTCTGACGGCGGGGCCCGCCGTTTGCACTGACGGGCTGCCAGCCACCGGCTTTTAAGGCGCCGCCGCCACGTCTGTCGACTGCAACCAAAAAGGCCGCAACACTCGCTTTGAGGTGAGTGTTGCGGCCTTTGCCGTGCCGGTTGTGCCTTCGGCTTACTCGTAGTGAGTGTCGAGATAGGTCACGTGGGTAACGAGATATTCCTCTACGCCGTGCTTTCCGTCGGCCCCTCCGATGCCGCTCTTCTTCACGCCGGCGTGGAATCCCTGCATGGCCTCGAAGTGCTCGCGGTTGATGTAGGTCTCGCCGAACTCAAGCCCGCGCGTCACCTTGGCAGCCGTGTCGATGTCTTTGGTGAACACCGACGATGCCAGTCCGTACTCAACGTCGTTGGCCCATGCTATCACCTGGTCGGTATCTTCAAACTCAACGATGGGCAGCACCGGGCCGAACGTCTCTTCGTGTATGATGTCCATGTCCTGGGTGCAGTTGTCAAGCAGCGTGGCGGCATAGAAATATCCCTTGTCGCCCACGCGATGGCCGCCGCAAAGCACCTTAGCCCCTTGCTTTATTGCATTTTCAACCTTGGCCTCAACGCTCTCCAGGGCGCGCTTCTCTACCAGCGGGCCCATGTCTACGGTGTGGTCTTTGCAGGGGTCGCCCACCTTCACGGCCTCAAACTTGCGCAGCAGTATGTCGGTAAACTCCTTCTTGATGTCCTTGTGCACGTATACTCGCTCGGCATTGTTGCATATCTGTCCGTTGTTGCCAATGCGGCTGTCGAGTATCCATTGTGCCGAGGCTTCGAGGTCGGCGTCGGGGAATACTATGGCCGGGGCCTTGCCGCCAAGCTCGAGCGACACTTTGGTTATGTTGTTGGCGGCGGCTTTCATGATGCTCTCGCCTGCGCTCACGCTGCCAGTCACGCTCACGATGTCGACCTTGGGGCTTCCTGCCATTTCGTTGCCTATCACGCTGCCGCGGCCGGTCACGATGTTGATGACGCCTGCGGGCAGGCCTGACTCTTCAACCACGTGGGCGAATTCGGTGCAGTTCTCGGGTGTTATCTGCGACGGCTTGATTACTATGGTGCACCCCGCTATGAGGGCGGCGCCGGCTTTGCGGGCGATGAGGAAGAACGGGAAGTTCCACGGCAGGATGCCTGCCACTACGCCGATGGGGCGCTTTGTCAGTATGATGGTTTCGCCCCGGCGGTCGCTCGGTATCACTTCGCCCTCGATGTGGCGCGCAAACGAGGCCATGTAGTCGAAGTAGTCGGCTGTCACATTAACCTCGGTCGTTGCCCAGCTGAGCGTTTTCCCTTGCTCGCGCATGATGATGTCGACGAACAGGTCTTTGCGTTTGCGTATGCCGTCAGCCAGCTTGCGCAGATACGCGGCCCGCTCGATTGCAGGTGTGGCTGCCCATGCTTTCTGTGCAGCACGTGCGGCGTCGAGGGCTTCGTTCACGTCTTCCACTGTGCCTTCCGGCTGGCGGCTTATCACCTCTTCGGTCGAGGGGTTCAACACTTCGATCCATTTGCCGGACCGACTCTCAACGAACTTGCCGTTGATGTACATTTTCAAATCTTTCATTTCTATTCTGTTTTAGGTAGATCTTTATTAGATGCATCTTATGAATGCGTAGCAAAAATAAATAAAAAAAACGAGAATGGCAGTGCCGTTCTCGTTTTTTATGATAATTTTGCGAATCGTTCCGCTTGTTAGCATTTGTGCGTCATGATGTCGAGCACCATGTTGTCGGTGGTCGCCATGGCGTCGGCACCGATGGAAGTCAGGTTGCGTATGCTCCTGTCGACGTCGTCGTCGATTATCCCTTCGGCGCTGCTGACGCACTTGCCCTCCATCGATAGCAGGGCGGAAAGCACGGCGGTAGACACGCCCGACGATATCTTCAGCGAGCAGCTTGGCTTTGCCCCGTCGCAAATCATGCCCGTGATGTTGGCTATCATGTTCTTCACCGAGTGGCATACGTGCTCATAGTTGCCGCCCATGAGGTAGGTTATGCCGCAGCTGCTGCCTATCGAGGCAACCACGCAACCGCACAGTGCCGACAGCTTTCCTAAGCTTTGCTTGATGTATATGGCCGTGAGGTGGCTCATGGTCAGCGCCCGGATGAGTTCCTCCTCGGTGTTTTCGTTCTCTGTCGCGTACACCGCTACCGGGTTGGTGGCGCATATCCCCTGGTTGCCGCTGCCGCTGTTGCTCATCACCGGTATCATGGCGCCGCCCATGCGAGCGTCGCATGCCGAGGCCGTGCGGGCTATTATCTTCGAGAATATGCTCCGGCCGAAGATGCCCTGGCTCAGCGGGCGGTCGATGGTCTTGCCCAGGTTGTGGCCGTAATTGCCCTTTATGGCCTCGCTGGCAGCCTTCATGTTGTAGTCCTTGGTTTCGGTTATGAAGCTTATCTCTTCCACCGGGGCGGTGGTGGCAAAGTCGTATACGAGGCGCATGTTGAGCCTTATGTCTTCCTCTTCCTCGCCCGCGGTGGTGTCGGTGCGGTTGTCGAGCAGTGCCTTGCCGTCTTTGCCGAGGTAGACAAACGACGTGTGGCCGCCCGCGATGATGGCCGTCGACTCGCTCCCGGCGGCCTTGCAGCATACCTCGATGTACAGTTTCTCGGTGATGCCTTCCTTGAGCTTGATGTCGATATGCTTGCCGGCAATGTATTGCTTGCCTGCCTCGAGGGCTTCGGGCGTGAGATCTTTGAGCACTTCGAGCTTGTAGTCGGACTTGCCTATCAGCGCCCCGAGGGCTATGGCTATGGGCAGTCCTATCATGCCCGTGCCCGGTATGCCTACCCCCATGGCATTTTTCAGGATGTTGGCACTAAGCAGCACGTTGATTGTTTCGGGCGTGCGCCCCAGTGTCTCGGCTGCCTTGGCTGTGCACAATGCCACCGCCATTGGTTCGGTGCAGCCTATGGCCGGTACCACTTCTTTGTGTATCAGCCTGATAATCCGGTTTCTCGTGTCCTTGTCAAGCATGGCGTTTCATCGTTTTGAGTAGTTTTCAAGGCCTTTCTTCAGGAAGTCTATGTACTCCTGCAGGTTCTCGTCGTACGACCGGCTGCCTGCCAGCGGCTTGCCGTTGTTGTCGAGCAGCACATAGAAGGGCTGCGTGTTGGCGCCCACTTTGGTGCGTTGCAGGTAGCTCCATTTGTCGCCCACGGTGCGAAGCGTGCGCTTCTGTCCGTTCTCCTCGACCTGGATGGGCTCCGGCAGTGGTGTCTTGTCGTCGACGTATAGCGATATCAGCACGTAGTCGTTGTTGAGCATGTCGGCCACTTTGGGGTCTGTCCATACGGCAGCCTCCATCTTTCGGCAGTTGACACAGCCGAAACCGGTGAAGTCTACCATTACCGGCTTGCCCTGCGAGCGTGCTGCTGCCATGCCTTCATCGTAGTCGGTGTATTTGGCTTCAACCGATTCTTCGTGCAGGTTGAAGTCTTGCGTGTTCATCGGAGGGGCGAAGGCACTGATGGCTTTCAGCGGCGCGCCCCACAGTCCGGGCACCATGTAGATGGCGAAAGCAAGCGAAATCATGGCCAGGAAGAACTGCGGCACGTTGGTGCGGTGCTCCGGGTCGTCGTGCGGAAACTTCAGCCAGCCCAGCAGGTAGATGCCCATCAGGCCGAAGATGACTATCCACAGGGCCACGAACACTTCGCGGTCGAGTATGTGCCAGCCGTAGGCAAGGTCGGCAACCGAGAGGAACTTCAGGGCGAAAGCCAGTTCGATGAAGCCCAGCACCACCTTGACCACGTTCATCCACCCGCCAGACTTCGGTGCCGACTTGAGCAGGCTGGGGAACATTGCGAACAGTGTGAAGGGTATGGCAAGGGCGATTGCGAAGCCGAGCATGCCAAGGGTGGGGCCTACAATGCTGCCTTGGGTAGACACGGCCACGAGCAGGAAGCCGATGATGGGGCCTGTGCAAGAGAATGATACGAGCGTGAGCGTGAACGCCATGAGGAAGATGCTGAGCATGCCGCTCGTGTTTTCCGACTTCTGGTCAATCTTGTTGCTCCACGACGACGGCAGCGTTATCTCGAACGCTCCGAAGAACGAGGCGGCAAACACTATGAGGAGCAGGCAGAAGAATATGTTGAACACGGCGTTGGTAGACAGGGCGTTGAGCGCGCTTGCGCCGAAGAGCAGCGTCACCACAAGGCCCAGCAGCACGTAGATGACCACTATCGAGATGCCGTAGGTGACGGCTTCGCGTATGGCTTTAGAGCGGTCTTTGTTGCGTTTGAGGAAGAAACTTACCGTCATGGGGATGATTGGCCACACGCACGGGGTGAGCAGTGCGAGGAAGCCGCCCACTATTCCGGCCAGGAAGATGTATATCAGGGAGTTGTTCTGGGCGCCTTCGTCAAAGGCGTTGAGCTCGTCGATCACCGGCGCCCACAGCTCCTTGCCTTCCGTTTGCGACATTGCGGGGGCTGCGGCAGCGGTGTCGGCCTTGGCGGTGTCGGCCGGAGCGGCCTCAGCTGTGTCCGTGGCAGTCTCCTGGCCTGCCTTTTCCTCTGGCTCCTTGGCTTGCGCGGCGGCTGCCACTGCGGGCGACTTGCCCTTCTTTACAAGTGCCACCTGCGACGGGGGCAGGCACATCTCGTCGTTGCACGCGCCGTATTCCAGGTAGCAGTCGATGTCGTATGTTGGTTTGGTGAAGCGTATCTTTTGCACAAACGTGGCGCTGCCTTCAAAGAAGCGCAGCTCCATGCCGAACATGTTGTCAAACTGTTTCACTTCCTTCCCGCGCGGTTGCAGCTTTCCTACGGTCTCGGCTCCGTCCATCTTGTTGGCGTTGAACGATGCCGAGATGGGGCCGTCGCTGCCCAGCTCGGTTGAATAGAGGTGCCAACCCTTGTCTATCTTTGCCGAGAATACTATCTCGGCTTCGTCGCCACCGAGCATTTTCAACTGCGAGGTGAAGTGAACTGGGTCTACCATCTGGGCCTTGATGGCTATGGCGACTCCCAGCATGATCATCAGTGATATGAGCTTCTTCATTTCTGTAGTGTTGATTTATTACGGTGCAAAATTAATAAAAATACTCTCAATTAATTGCAACAGTAGATAATTTATTTTATTTTTGCAGATAAAGAATGCGGTTGTCTGGCGGCTGTCTGCGTCGGTCTGCATTGCGACGCCCGTTGGCCGGGCCGGCCGTCGGGCCTGTCGCATGTTTTGATAGGGCAGTGGCGGTTGCCGACTTTTGTGAAATTTGATTCATGTCAAGGCGGCCGCTGCTAACGGATTGGGCAGCAATGGGTTTCTGTCGCGGCCATTTTGCCTCGCCAAACGGCCTGTCTTGCATTCTCAAATGGCCCGTTCGGGCCTGTCAAACGGCCCATGTTGGAACGCGATTAGGCCCGATTGGTGGTGCAGAACGGCTGATGTAAACATTTATTGTAGCAGAAACCGGCCCTCGGCAGCCGTTTTCGTGTGCTACAGGATTATTCTGTTTGGGATGTTGTCGGCATGTCGTTCCGTCGTGGCGGAATGAGTGCAAAAACACCACTCCGGGCAGGTTGATTTGTATATTAATTTATGTATAGATGCAGGGCAGCGCTTGTGCGCAACAACTTGTTTGGTATATTGTCGGCCGTGGTGCTTGCCTTGGCGCCATTTCAGGCTGCGCATGGTGCGCGGGATGCCACCGATGCCACATATTACACGCTCAACACGGCAAACGGGTTGAGCAGCAACAGGGTGTTGCAGATGGCTCAGCTGGACGACGGGCGCATCGTGGTGTATTCCGGCAGTGGCATAGATGTCTACGACGGACAGCGGTTCACCCGTGCGCCGGTGGCCGACTCGGGATGGGTTGGCCTGCCGGCCTATGGCGGACACACCCACCTTTACGTCGACTCAGGCGACATGTTGTGGATAAAGGAGCACAGGCGCATGACGTGCGTTGACTTGAGGCGCATGCGCCAATGCCGCGATTTGGCCCGAAGGCTTGGCGATGATGTCGCCGACTTCTTTGTGGACTCCCGGCGCAGGCGGTGGGTGGTGAGGGCCGACAGCCTGTGCTTAGACGGCGGAAGGCTTGCCCTGGGGCTCCCGGCAGGTGCCGGCCGGCTGCAGGACATGGATGCCGTGGGAGGGATGGTATATGCGTTTTTTGACACCGGACGGGTTGTTGAATACAGCGAAGACGGCAGGATGGTGCATGAGTGCACGCCATTCGCGGGCGACGATTGGCGCGGTTACCGTCGCACGTCGCTCTTGGCCGCATGGCGCGACTCGGTGTTTTACCAGGTGCGCACGGGCGGCCGGGGTTCGGTGTTGCTGGCTTACATGCTGGGTTCCAGGGCGTGGCGCACGGTGATGAAGGTGCCTACACTGCTTCATACGCTCACAGTCACTCCGCAGGGGATAATCTATGCCACCTGTCCCAACGGCTTCTTGCGCATCGACCCGTCGACGGGCGAGTGCAGGCAGCACCGTGAGCTCAGGCTGCCCGACGGGTCGATGCTTGCCACGGGCATCAACACAGTGTGCCTTGACCGCGAGGGTGGGGTGTGGCTTGGCACGTATGCCAGCGGCCTTCTGTACACTTCGCCCTACAGCGGATTGTTCGACACGTCGCCCGTCGACATACGCCTTACCCCGATTCTGGCCTCGGTCTACCTCAACGGCCGCGAGGTGGTGCCGGGGCGGAGCTATGGTGGCAGGGTGGTGCTCGACGTCACCCCGCCTTATGTCGACGATATAACCCTGTCGTATGGCCAGAACTCGGTTGCCTTCCGTTTCTCGACAATGAATTATGTGCGCCCGCGCAGCACATGTTACCGATACCGCTTTTCGGGCGACGGCGGCCGGTGGCACACGCTGACGGCCGACTCTGCCCTCGGGCTTGTAGACGACCGTGGTGCTCTCTACCTGCCATTTGTGGGCCTTCCGCCCGGAAACTATGTGCTTGAGGTGATGGCTTCCACCGGCACCGGGCAATGGCAGGGGGCCGATGTGCGGCGTCTGGGGGTTAGGGTGCTGCCCTCGTGGTGGGCCACTCCTGTGGCTCTATCCGCCTATGCAGTACTGGCCGTTGCGCTGTTGGCTGCCGCCTTTGTGGCTTACGGGCGCGCGGTAAGGCGCAAGACTGCCCGCCGGGCCCGTGAAGACGAGCTTATGCAGCGTGTCAAGACGCTGGCCGAGCGCCTCAGCGCCTACGAGGGCGACGGGCGGGTGGTGCTGGGCGAGGGCAGCGGACTGTCTGACTGCCGGCAGCGCCTGACGCCGGCCGAGGCAGAGTTTGTCAGCCGTGTGACCGCCGTTGTAGAGCGTAACATCTCTACCCAGGGCTATTCGGTCGAGCAACTGGCAAGCGACTTGTGCATGGAGCGCACGGGGCTATACCGCAAGCTGACGGCCTTGCTCGACAAGTCGCCCGTGGCCTTCATACGGAGCATACGCCTCAGGCGCGCCGCAGAGATGCTGGCCGGCGGTGGCATGAGCGTTGCCGAGGTGGCCGAGGCCACGGGCTTTGGTTCCACGGGATACTTCAGCAAGTGTTTCCAGACCGAGTTCGGGTGTCGTCCGTCAGACTATCAGGCGGCCGGAAGGCGGCGTGACTGACGCCTTTTGGCGGGTTTTCAACATTTGCGCGCTTCGTGTCAACATTTGTTTGCCGCCGTGTGGATGATTTTTGGCTATCTTTGCAGCACCAAAAACATTGTTGCACATACAGACATATACATTGTTATGACATTCAGAAAAATCTTCTTTGTTGCGGCGGCGGCCATCTGCTGCGCCGCATCGGCCACGGCCGGGCAGGCCAGCCGCACGGAGGGCGGACTGGCGTTTCAGGCCCAGGGGCTCAACGTGCGGGTCGAGTTTTACTCTCCCGACATTGTCAGGGTATATAAGGAACCCGTGTCCAGGCCTTGCAAAAAGGTGAGCATACCGGTAATAATGAAGCCCGGTAGAGTGGAGCTGAGTTTCGGTGGCGGTGGCGGCATGGCCACGGTGGCCAGCGAGAGGGTTGCCGTCAGCGTTGACACCGAGACGGGCGGCATCGTGTTCGCCGACAAACAGGGCAACATAATGCTGCGCGACAAGGACTACGGCACGCAGTTTACGCCGAGAGACGACGCCGGACGGCCGTCGTTCGAGGTGAGGCAGGCGTTCTTGCTCGACTCGGCAGAAGTGATCTACGGCCTGGGCCAGCAGCAAACTGGGCTCGTGTCGCAACGCAACCAGCGCTTGTTGCTGCGCAACCAGAACATGAGCATCTGCATACCGTTTGTGCATTCGGCCAAGGGATACGGTCTTTACTGGGACAATTACTCGCCTACCACGTTCACGGACAACCCACAGGAGATGTCGTTTGATTCCGAAGTGGGCGATTGCGCCGACTATTATTTCATATACGGAGGCACGGCCGACGGTGTCATAGCCGGCGTCAGGGCTCTCACGGGGCAGGCTCCGATGTACCCGCTATGGACGCTCGGCTTCTGGCAGAGCCGCGAACGGTACAAGAGTCCCGACGAGTTGTGCGAGGTGGTAGACAAGTACCGTGAACTGAAAGTGCCGCTCGACGGCATCATCCAGGACTGGCAGTACTGGGGATGCGACTCAAACTGGAACTCTATGCGCTTTGAAAACCCGCGTTACATCAACAAGATGGGCGACCCGGACTATATGCGTTTCCTGCCCAAAGGCGAGAAGGCAGACGCCACGGGGGCGGAGCCGCGCATCAAGACAGCCAAGGAGATGATTGACTATGTGCACAAGCGGAACGCGCACATAATGATTTCGGTGTGGGCTTCGTTCGGCCCGTGGACCGACATGTACCACAGGATGGACAGCATTGGGGCCCTTTACGACTTCGAGACGTGGCCACGGCACGCCGGGGTCAAGCCTTACGACCCGTTCAACCCCGTAGCCCGCGACATGTACTGGGCTGAGATGAAGCGCAACATGTTCGACTTGGGCATGGATGCGTGGTGGCTTGACTCGACAGAACCCGACCATTTCGACATCAAAGACAGCGATTTCGATGTCAAGACATACCTGGGCAGCTTCCGCAGTGTGCATAATGCATTTCCGCTCGTGACGAACCGTGGCGTATACGAGCACCAACGGCAGGCCACGAGCGACAAACGGGTGTTTCTGCTCACGCGTTCGTCGTTCCTGGGGCAGCAGCATTACGCCTCGCATTCATGGAGCGGCGACGTCACTTCCACCTGGGACAACATGCGGAGGCAGATTGCGGCCGGGCTGAACTATAGCCTTTGCGGCATACCTTACTGGGGGACAGACCTCGGCGGGTTCTTTGCAAGTAGATATAACAACGACATCAACAACGTGGCTTACCACGAACTGCATGTCCGTTGGTATGAGTGGGGAGTCTTCCAGCCCATCATGCGCTCCCATAACTCAAGCCCGGTGGCGGTCGAGATATACCAGTTTGGCAAGAAAGGGTATTGGGCTTATGATGCCATCGAGAAATATACGAGGCTGCGTTGCCGCTTGCTGCCTTACCTTTACAGCACTGCGTGGGAGGTGACGAGCGGCAGCGGGAGCATCATCCGGCCCCTTGTGATGGACTTTGCCGGCGACAGCCGGGTGCTGGAATTGGGCTCGGAGTATATGTTCGGACGCAGTTTCCTTGTGCGGCCCGTCACCGATTCGCTGTACACATGGCAGGATGCAAGGCGCAACGGCCACCAGAAGGACATGGCTGACGTGGCATCGGTGGATGTGTATCTGCCCGCGGGGGCCGACTGGCTCGACTTCTGGACGGGCAGTAAACACAGCGGCGGGCAGACTGTAATGCGCGAGGTGCCCATCGACATAATGCCCGTTTATGTGCGCGCCGGCTCGATTGTGCCCTTCGGCCCCGACGTGCAGTATGCCACCGAGAAGCGTTGGGACAACTTGGAGGTGCGCGTCTATCCCGGTGCCGATGGCCGGTTTACCCTCTATGAGGATGAAAACGACAATTACAACTATGAGGATGGCGCCTACACCACCATCGAGTTTGAGTGGGATGAGGCCGCCCGCACGTTGACGATAGGTGAGCGCAAGGGCAAGTTCAAGGGCATGCTCAAGTCGCGCAAGTTCAACATCGTGCTCGTAGGCGGGTCGACCCCGGCCGGCGACGTGCCCGCCAAGGGGCGCACTGTGCGCTATGACGGCAGGGCGCTGACCGTGAGTCTCTGAGCCGCTGCGGCCCTCTGGCCGTAGGTTGCATGCCGTCGTGCCGTGCTTGCATATATGCAACTGAAAACGGCCTGTGCGGCCTTGGGCATGGGGCTGTGCCGTATTGCAGTGCAAAACGAGGCGTTTCGCATTGCAATACGGCACATTTCATAGTGCAATACGTGCCGTTTTGGATGCTAAAAAAGGCCCTTTTGCAACTTGCTGACAGCCACGTTGTTAGGTGGCAAGGCTCATGCCGCCCATTTTAACATTGCAGTGTTAAAGACGGTTCAAGGCGATGCGTTGGCCAAATGCATGTTTGTATATTGCTGTGTTAGCCCTTTGGAAGATGTGTCAACATGCGTTTTGTTGTTTTAAGTTCCCTGTTTCCTCCTGCTATTTTATTTCGCAGAGGCAGGGGTGGATAAGACAATGTTAGCTGTGGGCTAATCCGCCGTCTGGCGCCGGCAGCTCCATTGCACTTTGTCAGTGTCAGGGTAGAGTGGGGCTTTCGTTGCGAATGCCTTTCGTAACGCATTTCATATTGCATTGTTCATGGCGAAAAAGAGCCGCCACGCGGCTTGCCGGACTTGCCGGCTGTGGCTGCGTGGCGGTTCTGGTGTCTGCGTTTTTCAGCCTTGCTGAGTTAGGTGCAGTGTGGCGTTTGGCCATTGTTGTCGGCCGTTGCCGGCTAAATGTCGAGCACAAGCTCAACAGGGCAGTGGTCGCTTCCGTATATCTCGTTGTGTATGCCCGCCTCCTTGACATGGCTGTCGAGGCGTTGCGAGGTGACGAAGTAGTCGATGCGCCACCCTGCGTTCTTCTCCCTTGCCTTGAAACGGTACGACCACCATGAGTAGGTAACCTGCTCGGGGTGCAACAGCCTGAACGTGTCGGTGAAGCCGCTGGCCAGCAGTTGGCTGAACTTCTGGCGCTCCTCGTCAGTGAATCCGGCGTTGCGGCGGTTGCTTTTCGGGTTTTTCAGGTCTATCTCCTGGTGTGCCACGTTCATGTCTCCGCACACTACCACAGGCTTCGACCCGTCGAGCCGCATCAGGTAAGCGCGGAAGTCGTCTTCCCATTTCATCCGGTAGTCAAGCCGTTTCAGTCCGTCTTGCGAATTTGGGGTGTATACATCCACAAGGAAGAAGTCCTCGGTCTCGAGCGTGATAACCCTTCCTTCGTGGTCGTGCTCGTCAATGCCGATGCCGTAAGTCACGTTGATTGGTTTCCGGCGCGTGAATATCGCGGTGCCCGAATAGCCTTTCTTGTCGGCATAGTTCCAGTAGGATTCATATCCATCGAAGCTCAAGTCGAGCTGTCCTTGCTGCATTTTGGTCTCCTGCAGGCAGAAGAAGTCGGCGTCAAGTTGGCGGAACGACTCGCTGAAGCCCTTCCCCTCGCAGGCTCGCAAGCCGTTGACGTTCCATGAAATAAGTTTTGTCATTGTTTGATGATGTTGATGTTTTACAATGGCCCTTGTGCTTCGCCCTTTAGCCCGGAGCCCTGTTGGCGGGGCATGCGGGCGGCAAGGCGTTTCCTTGGGCTTTTTAATCGACAGTGGCGGCCCTGCCGAGGCAAGGTCGCCACTGTGTGGTTTAAGTTTGTCGATGGTCAGAATTTCGCCATCTTTATAGCGTCTACGGCGCACTCGTCACCTTTGTTGCCGAGCCGTCCGCCGCTTCTGTCCTTGGCTTGCTGCAGGTCTTCAGTGGTGAGCAGGCCGAAGATGATAGGTATCTCGCTCGTGGTGTTGAGTCGTGCAATGCCGTATGTCACACCTTCGCATATATAGTCGAAGTGCGGGGTCTCGCCGCGTATCACGCAACCGAGTATTATCACGGCGTCGTAATTGCCGTTGAGTGACATCTGCCGTGCCCCGTATATCAGCTCGAAGCTGCCCGGCACGGTCTTGACGTGTATGTTTTCGGGCAGTGCCCCGTGCTTCTCGAGCGTGGAGACAGCACCGTTGAGCAGCGCCCCCGTTATCTCCTTGTTCCATTCGGCCACCACGATGCCGAAGCACATGTTGCTGGCATCGGGCACCTTCTCTGTGTCGTAATCCGACAGGTTGTGCAGTGCTGTGGCCATGGTTATTCTACTGTGGCGCGTTCAATGTACTTGTCTATCGTCTGGTACTGCATGGAGTTGAAGTACTTCTGCTTCACCTCCTGGTACAGTTGCAGTGCCTCCTGCTTCTTGCCCTGGCTTTCCAGTATCTCACCGGCCTGTATGAGGAACGTCGGCGAGAGGCTGTTGTTGTCGGCGTTCTTGGCTGCCCGCTTCAAGTGCTCTACGGCCTTGTCGGGCTGTTTCAGGTGAGCGTAGGCGTTGCCAAGCGCTGCTTCGGCTGCGGGGCTAATCATGTGGTCGCCCTGCGTGTCGAATTTCTCGAGGTAGCTTGCGGCTTCCGTCCATTTGCCAAGCTGCGCATAGCAAAGTCCGGCGTATAGGTTGGCAAGGTTGCCTGCGTCTGTGCTGCTGTAGTCGGCGGCTATCTTGATGAATCCGGCGTAGCCAATGCTGTCGCCGTTGAGTGCTTTAGTGTATTCTTCCATGCCGAAATATTCCTGTCCTTTGGCCAGTGCTGTGCTGGCTTTTTCGGCTCGCGGGGCGGCAACATAGTTGTTGTAGATTATTGCTCCTGCCACGATTACGATTACGGCAACCACGCCGTAGATGATAGCTTTTTTGTACTTGTCGAAGAAAGTCTCCGAGATGTGGATGGTGCTCCCGGTATTGGGGGCTTCGTTCTGGTTGTTATTGCTTGCCATTATTTTGTTGTTTTAAATTCAGTTTCAATTGCGTGGCAAAATTACGGAATTTATTGCAGATACTGAAATTTATCGTTGACTTTTTTCGTTTATGACTAATAAATGGCTTAACTTTGCAGTTAAATAGCAAAAAGGCAGCTGATGATTCTGCAGAAACTTTCCATACTGAATTATAAGAACATAAAGGCGGCGGAGCTGAGTCTGTCTCCCGGCATGAACTGTTTTATCGGGAGCAACGGCGCCGGCAAGACAAACGTCATCGATGCGGTGTATTATCTCTCCTTCTGCCGCAGTGCCTTGTGTGCCGTCGACTCCCAGGTGATGCGCCACGGCGAGGCTTTTTTCATGCTCGAAGGCAGTTACCAGACAGACGGCGGCGACCCTCTTTCGGTTTACTGTGGCATGAAGCGTGGCACAAAGAAGCACATGAAGCGTGACGGCAAGGAGTACAGGCGGCTGTCAGAGCATATAGGGCTGGTGCCGCTCGTGTCGGTGTCGCCGGCCGACTCGCTGCTCATCGACGGCGGGAGCGAGGAGCGCCGCCGTCTGATGGACATCGTGATATCGCAGTACGACCGTGCTTACCTCGACTCGCTCGGCCGTTACAACAAGGCTTTGGCGCAGCGCAACGCCATGCTCCGCGCCGATGCCGAGCCCGACCCTGAGCTAATCGGCATACTCGAAGAGCAGATGGCTGTTGAGGGCGAGGCCATCTTCGCACGCCGCGAAGCTTTTGTCAGCGAGCTCGAGCCGGTGTTCCGCGAGTTTTACGACGACATCTCGGCCGGCCACGAGAGCGTAGGTCTGGCCTACGAGTCGCATTGCCGGCGCGGCCCGCTGCTCGACGTGATACGCCGTAACAGGGCGAAGGACCGCATCATGGGCTATTCGCTGCACGGCGTGCACCGCGACGACTTGGTGTTCACGCTGTCGGGCCATCCGATGAAACGCGAGGGGAGCCAGGGCCAGAGCAAGACTTTCGTCATTGCCCTGAAGCTCGCGCAGTTTGGCTTTTTGCGCCGCACAGCCTCGCAAACCACCCCCCTGCTGTTGCTCGACGACGTGTTCGACAAGCTCGACGCCACCCGTGTGGAGCGCATCGTGGGCATTGTGTCGGGCAGCGGCTTTGGCCAGATATTCATGACCGACACCAACCGCGAGCACCTTGACCGCATACTGCGTCTCTGTTCGCACGACTATAAGATATTCCACGTTGACGATGGCGAGGTAAAGGAGGAGGAACATGTTTAGACGCGATGTGCAATCGATACGCGACCTGATACTGCGCAACTTGCGGCAGCAGGGACTTGAGACGCCGTTGCTGCAGAAGCGGCTCGTCGATGCGTGGCCCGTGGTGGCCGGCCCGGTGATTGCCCGGTACACCATCTCTGCCTACATTATGAACCAGACGCTCTTTGTCAGGCTGTCGAGCCCAGCCCTCCGTGCCGACCTGAGCATGAGGAGGCGCGACTTTGTGGCGCGGCTTAATGCCCAGGTGGGCAGCCAGGTCATTGCCGACATAAGGTTTTGCTGAGCTTGCAGTGGCCCTGGCAAAGCTGCGCTTTGTGCTTTTCGGGCCTTCATCGGATGGATTGCCTGCCGCCGTCCGGGCGGCTTTGCCAACAGCTTGGTGCTCAGCCTGTTTGCAAAACGGCCCGAATCAGGGTGCAAAACGGCCCGTTTGAGGATGTCAAACGGGCCGTTTTGCGTTGCAATATCGTATGTATGGCATTCCTTCATGCCGTGTCTGCCGCAGGCGGCCGGCTGTTGCAGGCGGTTGCCCTGGTTGTCATTCCCATATCACCTCGTCCATGGCTATGTCCGTTGGCTCAGTGGGCACGCTGTCCACCAGTTGGAACGGGAAGCATATACCTATCTTGTAGGCCTGCGGCATTAGCGGCAGGAAGCGGTCGTAGTAGCCGCGTCCGCGCCCGAGCCGGTGGCCTTCGCGGTCGAAAGCCATGCCCGGGATGATGGCAAGGTCTATCTTTCCGTAATCGGCGAATGCCGGCCCGGTGGGCTCCATTATGTGGAATGCGCCTTCGGCCAGGCTCTGCGGCCCTGTGAACAGGCGCAGCTCCATGGTTGCCGGGCCTGTGACGCGCGGCAGGACTATTGTCTTGCCGGTGCCGGCGGCCATCAGCAGTGCCGTGTCAACCTCGTCGGCAAGCGAGCAGTAGAGCATTACAGTCTTGGCCGACAGGAACCTCGGGTGCGCTGCCACCCTGTTTGCGGCTGCTATCGACATGGCTCCCAACTCTCCGGCAGTGTGCTGCCGCTTGCTGTTGCGTATGGCCTGCCTTAGTTCTGACTTATGCATAGGCCACCATAGTGTATGTCTTGTGAGTGTCGCCATAGCTGTAGGCAATGTCGGCCTTGGCCGTCTGCTTGCCCTTTTTGTCTGCCGATGGTTCCGGGAAAGCCTTTCCCTCGCTGAAAACCTTGAGCGTTGCGTCTATCGTCGGGTCGTCTTGGTTGAGGTATTCAATCCAGTCTTCCTCGTCGAGCATGTTGTAAATGATGCGGCTGTTGATGAATCGCTCGAGCAGCTTGTGTGATTTCCGTATCATGAGGTTGCGCCTCCGCAGGCCGTTGTCGGCGGCAAAGCGCACGAACTTCTCCACCGTGTTCTGCTTGTTGAGGTAAGCCGACAGCTCGTCGATGTCTTTGTATTCGCTCAGCTTAGGCCTGTTGTCGTCGGTGTAGTTGTATGCAAACTGTATTATCAGTCCGCTCATGCTCGCCTCTTTGTAGTAAGACGTCATGCCGGTGGTGTCTTCCGGCACGAAGAGGTCGGGCGTGATGCCGCCTCCGCCGTACACCGTCCGTCCGATGGACGTATGGTAGGCCGGCCCTGAGTGCTTGATGCTGTCTTGCGAGAAGAATTCGCCGTGCTTGTAGCGGCTCAGCAAGTCGGCCTCATAGCTCTGCTCGTCGCCCGCCGTGTAAGGCTTCTGTATGCAGCGCCCCGACGGAGTGTAGTAGCGTGCCACGGTCAGTCTTATCATCGAACCGTCGTTGAAGGCTATGGGTTGCTGTACGAGCCCCTTGCCAAACGAGCGCCTTCCGATGATAGTGCCGCGGTCGTTGTCTTGTATTGCCCCTGCGAATATCTCGGAAGCCGATGCCGAGCCCTCGTCGATAAGCACCACGAGAGGTATGTGCTGGTAGCTGCCCCGTCCGTCGCTGCGGTATTCCTGCCGTGGCGACTTGCGGCCCTGGGTGTAGACAATGAGCCTGTCTTTGGGCAGGAACTCGTTAATCATCTGCACGGCCGATGCCAGGTAGCCCCCGGTGTTGCCCCTGAGGTCTATCACGAGGTTGCTGAACCGCTCCTGGGAAAGGCGCGCCAAGGCGATGAGCAGCTCGGGATAGGTGTTCTCACCGAAGTTTTTCACTTTTATGTATCCCGTGTTTTCGTCGAGCATATAGGTTGCGCTGATGCTCTTCTGCGGTATGTCGCCGCGGGTGACGGTGAAGTATTTCACGCTTTTCTCGCCGTAGCGCACCACGCCAATCTTCACTTTCGTGTCCTTGGGGCCTTTCAGCCGGCGCATGGCTTCGTCGTTGGTGACCACCTTCCCGACGAAAGGCTTGCCGTCGACGCTCACTATCTTGTCGCCGGCCACTATGCCGGCACGCTCGGCGGGGCCGTTCTTTACCACGTTCTGCACGTGGATGGTGTCCTTGCGGATGGTAAACTCAATGCCCACACCGGAGAAAGAGCCCTTCAGCTCGTCGTTGGCCGCCTGCACGTCTTTGGCGCTTATGTAGACCGAGTGGGGGTCGAGCTCGGCCAGTATTTGCGGCATGGCCTTCTCGACCAGCCCGTTGATGTTGACCGTGTCAACGTATTGGTCGTCGATGATGTGCAGCAGGTTGTTGAGCTTGTTGCTGCTCGAGTTGATGATGCTGAGCCTGTTGCCCGAGAAAAGGTTGGCGTAGAACGTACCGATGAGTATTCCCACCACCACGCATGCAGCCATGATGAGGGGCATGAAGCGGTTAGACTTGTTCTGGTTCATTGTCGTCCGGATTTAGGTATGTTACTTCGATGTTCGCTTTCTTAAGCAGGTCTATGCCGTCTTCCAGGCGGTAATGCTCAGCATAGACCACCCTTTTGATGCCCGCCTGTATTATCAGCTTTGAGCATTCTATGCACGGCGAGGCCGTGACATAGAGCGTTGAGCCGTCGCTGTTGTTCGAGCTGCGGGCGAGTTTCGTAATGGCGTTGGCCTCGGCATGCAGCACGTAAGGCTTTGTTATGTTGCTTTCGTCTTCGCAAACGTTCTCAAAGCCGCTTGGCGTACCGTTGTAGCCGTCGCTTATGATCATCTTGTCCTTGACCACAAGCGCCCCCACCTGCCGCCGTTTGCAGTAGCTGTTTTCGGCCCATATCCTTGCCATACGCAGGTATCTCAGGTCGAGTTTGCGTTGCTTTTCCTCCTGTGTCATTGTCATTTATGCTTGTTTCGCCTTATTCCGTTGCGCTTTAGCAATGCGTCGATGGTAGGTTCGCCTCCGCGGAAGCGCTTGTAGAGCTCCATGGGGTGGTCGGTGCCGCCTTTCGACAGCACCTCGTCGCGGAAGCGCCTGGCCGTTTCCTGGTTGAAGATGCCTTCTCTCCTGAACACGCTGAAGGCGTCGGCATCGAGCACCTCGGCCCATTTGTAGCTGTAGTAGCCTGCGGCATAGCCTCCGGCCATGATGTGGCTGAACTGCACCGTCATGCAAGTGTCGGGCAGTTGGGGCTGCACCAAGGCTTTCTCCCATGCTTTCTTCTCGTACTGTATGAGGTCGCCGTCAAACGGTTTGCGCCTTGTGTAGTATGCCATGTCGAGCAGGCCGAAGCTCACCTGGCGCAGGCAGGCATAGGCAGCCATGAAGTTTCGGCTCTTCACGATGCGCGTGATGAGCTCTTCGGGCATAGGTTCGCCAGTCTTGTAATGCAGCGCGAAGGTGTTGAGGAAGTCTTTTTGTACCGCATAGTTTTCCATGAATTGCGACGGCAACTCGACGAAGTCCCACCACACGTTGGTGCCGCTCAGGCTCTCAAAGCGTGTGTTTGCGAACATGCCGTGCAGCGCGTGGCCGAACTCATGGAGGAACGTCTCCACCTCGCCGAGGGTGAGCAGCGCCGGCTTTTCTGCCGTAGGCTTTGTCAGGTTCATCACTATGCTGACTTGGGGCCTCACGTTTGTACCCTTGCGGTCGATCCATTGGCCTTGGTATTGCGTCATCCACGCGCCTCCCTGCTTGCCTTTCCTCGGGAAGAAGTCGGCGTAGAGCACGGCGAGGTACGAGCCGTCGGCGTCGAACACCTCGTATGCCTTCACGTCGGGATGGTAAACCGGGATGTCGGCGTTTTCCCTGAAGGTGATGCCGTAGAGCCTCGTGGCCAGCCCGAACACGCCCTTGATGACGTTAGACAGTTCGAGGTATGGGCGCAGCATCTCTGAGTCGATGTTGTATTTCTTAAGCTGCAGCTTGTGTGAATAGTAGCTGAAGTCCCACGGCTGCGGCCAGAAGCGTATGCCTTCTTGCTTTTTCGCATAGAGTGTAAGGTCTTTCATCTCCTTTTCGGCGGTGGGCTTGTAGGCTTCTATGAGGTCGTCGAGCAGCTTGTATACATTCTTTGTGTTGCCGGCCATGCGGTGCTTGAGCACATAGTCGGCGTAGCTCTTGTAGCCGAGCAGCCTTGCTATTTCCAGCCTCAGGTTTACGAGCCGCTTGCAAATGTCGATGTTGTTTTCCGGGTTGTCGTGTGTGCACTCCGTGTTCTTGGCCATGTACATCCGCTCGCGCAGCTCCCTTTGCGTCGAGTAGGTCATGAAGGGGCTGTAGCTTGGGTAGTCAAGCGTGAAGACCCAGCCCTCCTTGCCTTCTTCACTGGCCTCGGCGGCAGCGGCCTCGATGGCCGTTTCGGGCAGTCCGTCAAGCTGTTGGCTGTCGGTGATGTGCAGTTTGAAGGCCTTGTTTTCCTTCAGCAGGTTCTGCGAGAACTGCAGCGAGAGCATGCCGGCCTCCTCGGTTAGCTTTCTGAGCTTCTCTTTCCCTTCATCGTCGAGCAGCGCTCCGCTCCTGACAAAGCCGTCGTAGCTGCTGTCGAGTAGCATTTTCTCTTCCTGTGTCAGCTTGCGGTGGTGGCGGTATACGTGCCTCACCCTTTCGAAGAGGCGGGGGTTGAGCCTTACGTCGTTGGCGTGCTTGGTTAGGATGGGCTGCATCTTCTGCGCCAGGGCGTCCATTTCGTCGTTGGTCTCGGCGCTTAGCAGGTTGAAGAATACGGCGGAGACGCGTGAGAGCAGGTCGTAATATCCCTCTTTGTCGTCGTCGCTGTTGATTATGGTGTTGTCGAATGTTGGCTTTTCCGGGTTGTTGACGGTCTTCTCAATCTGTTCGTTGTCGCGTCTTATTCCCTCCATGAACGCTTCTTCGAAGTCCTCCAGCCTTATTTTGTCGAATGGAACAGTGTCGTGTGGTGTGCCGTAGGGTTCAAAGAAGGGGTTTTTGTGTGGTGTATTTCCGTTGTTGTTTTCGCACATAAGTCGTTGGTTTCTTTGGAAATGCAAATTTAGTTATTATCGTGCAAAGTAACGAATATTTCACGAAGATTAACGGAGAATAGACCTGTTGCGGGCATGTCGCGGCATGCTGTCGCCCTGTTGCCTTGCCGGGTCATGGCGTTCGGCGCACCAGCCGTTGTGGCGTGGCCGGTGTGGCCGGCCATGGCGTCAAGGATGCTGTGGTGGGATGGCGTTGCCGTTCGGGCCGTTCCGGGCGCCCGTACGGCTGTTTTTGGGGTGTAAAACGGGCCGTTTTGCATCCCCGGACGGCACGTTTTGCCAAGTGGCTGTAGGCCAGTGGGTTACAGAGGGTTGCGCAATGGCGCTTCGGCAAGCCTCTCCAGGGCGTCGACGGTTATCTTTCCGCGCGTTGTCTTTATCATTCCCGCTTCGCGCAAGCCTCTCAGCGCGCGCGACACATTGAGCCTGCTGTCGTTCACTTCGTAGGCCAGGCGTTCCATCATTATGTGTATTTCCTTTGGCCCGCGTGCCGTGAGGCATCGTTCGGCAATGAACCTGACTATGCGGCCGGCCAGGTCGGCGGCCGGCGGCAGCCACAGGCTGTCGGCCGAGCGCTGCGTTTGGGTTGCCAGCATGTTGGCCATGTTGAGCCTGAAGGCCATGAACCGCCCGCACAGCGCAGCCACCTCGGCCTTGTCGATGGCTATCAGGTTGGCGTCGGTAGTGGCCTCGAACGTCCTGGCCGATGCCTGGTGCAGTCCGAAAATGCGCTCGGGCTCTATGGTGAACGGCGGCCTTATCTGTTCGGCCACGGCATAGCCCCGGTCGGCCGAGCGCGTCACGGCCCTCAGCGTGCCGTTGGTCAGCAGCAGGAGCCGCCCCACGGGGTCGCCTTCGTGCAGCAGCGTTGCGGCCCGTGGCAGCTTAATGAAGTCGAGCCTCGTGCCGGCCACAAGCTGTTCGAGCTCGTCGTGGCCCATGCCTTGGAAGAGCGTGAAGCGCAGCAGCGTGTCGTACAGTTGCAGGGCAGGCATTGGCTTACTTTTGAATCTTGTCTCTCATCGATGGCGAGTACCACACGTGGTTGTTGCCTTCGGCGTCGGCCCAGATGAAGTATGCCATCAGTTCGGGGTGTTTCTCCAGTATTTGCTTTGCCCCGTCGAGGCCCATCACCATGAATGCCGTGGCATAGGCGTCGGCAATGGCGCACTTGTCGGCGAGCACCGTCGACGACAGTATGTTGTGCTGCACGGGGTATCCAGTGTGCGGGTCGATGGTGTGGGCATACTTCCGCCCGTTTTTGTAGTAGAAGTTGCGGTAGTTGCCGCTTGTGGCCATGGCCTTGTCGGTGACGTTGATGATGGTCTGTATCTCTTCGTTGGTGCTCAGCGAGTCGTCGGTGGGCTTGGTCACGCCAATGCGCCATGGCACCCTGCGCTCGCTGATGCCGCTCGTGACGATTTCTCCGCCTATCTCGACCATGAAGTTTTCGACCCCACGGCTGCGCAGGTAGCCGGCCACCACATCGCTGCCGTAGCCCTTGGCTATGGCGCTGCAGTCGAGCATCAGCCGCGGGTCGGCCTTGACCACCCTGCCTTCCACCATCTTCACCTTGCCGTAGCCTATGAGCCGGCGCAGGCTGTCGATGGTGTGCGCCGTGGGGAATGTGCCTTTCTTGAAGCCGAAGCCCCAGGCGTTGACCAGCGGTGCCACCGTTATGTCGAAGGCGCCGCCCGTCTCGCGTGCCACGTCCTGCGCCATGTTGAACACCTCGGTGAACATGGCGTCGGGCTTGTGGGGGGCGTTCCTGTTGACTGCCGAGATGGTTGAATTCTCGTTGAAGACCGACAGCGATGCGTCGACGCGTTGCAGCTGCGCCCTGATGCCGGCGTGCAGGTCGGAGTCGCATTGGTAGGTGATGTTGTAAACCGTGCCGAACACCACGCCTGAGTTGTGCATGTAGGGTGTCGGGGTCTGGTTTCTCACTATCAGCATTATGCCTACAACGAGCACGGCCAGCACCGCGAGCCTCCATGCCATGCGGCGCTTGCCTCTGTCGTTGCCTGATGTATGGTTGTTGGGCATGGTCGTTGTCAGATGTCTATTATAACGTTGAAGTTTGCGCCGATGCGCGTGTCGCCGTATTTTCCGTATCCCGGCACATACCACGTGTTGCCTGCGCTGCTGTCCTTATGGGCCAGCCGGAGCTTGTACCTGACGCTCCAGCCGAGGTGGAGCGGCCCCCACAGGCGTGTGTCGAGGCCCAGCACCACTTCGGCCCAGTGCTGGTTGCACTGGTCGCCGCTGACGCTGAAGCCCGTGTCCCATCCCCATACGGGGTCTTGGAAGGTTGGCCTTGATATGTCGACCTTGTAGTATGTGAAGGCATATCTGACCCCTGCGTACAGCCTGTTGGCCGAATGCTTGTTCTTGAGCAGGTTGAGGTCGCAGCCTACGCGGAAGTAGGGGGCTTCCGTCTTGTAGTACATCGACGTCACCTCGTCGTCGTGTTCGGCCATTCCGTAGCCCACCTCGACTATGGGGAAGTACTGGTTGTGCAGGTTGAGACGCACAGCCGCCTCATATTCGCCGTAGTCGCTGAGGGCCAGCACCACCGGCCCGGCAACGTCGAACGACACGGCGAAGCCGTTGAGCAGCGGCACCGAGTCTTTCGCTATGGCGAACAGCTTGCCCTGGCCATGCGCCGACAGGGCCGCCACCAAGAGCACTGCGCTAACGGCGAGCCTTGAAATAGATGTGGAAATGTTCTGTCGAAGCGTCATAGTCAACGTGTTGTTTGTTTACCACTATGGAGTCGATGGATTGGCGGGTCCACCTCACGGCCGTGATGTTGTGGAAGAACGAGATGTTGCAGTCTACCGACTCGAAGTGCGGGTAGTTGTCTTTCTTGATGTAAACCGTGTCGATGCGCACATTGCCCAGCGTGTCGCCTACGGTGAAGAAAAGCGTGTCTTCCGGGTCGGTATAGCTGATGGGCAGTTCGAAGGCTGTGGTGTTTACGCTTCGGTTGAGCAGCACGCTGTCGGTGCCGTCGCGCCTTGTGGTGGCTATTGTCAGCGTGTCGCGCAGCGTGTCGCGCTCGCCGCCTGCCTTGTAAAGGCCGTATGACGTGTAGACCGTGTTCTGCACGGGGCAGTCTACCGACGAGCAGGCGGCTGCCGCGAGCGTCATCGCGGCCATGGCGGCAGCCTGCAGCCGTGCCGCCCCAGGCTTGTGGCCGTTGGCTTTGTGGCGTTTCATGTGGCTTAGTTGTTTTTCCTGTTGTCTTCGCACCTTATTTCCTCTTCAATCTGGTATTCGTTTCGGTTGGTTGAGTTGCGGCTGATGAGGTCGCCGAGAAATCCCGCAAGAAACAGTTGGGTGCCAATCATCATCATTGTCAGTGAGATGTAGAAATACGGCGAGTCGGTCACCAGGCGCTGCTGCACGCCGTTGGCCAGGGCGCATAGCTTGTCGATGCCGAGTATTGCGGCCGAGACAAAGCCTATCATGAACATTATCGAGCCGAGAAACCCGAACACGTGCATGGGCTTGCGGCCGAAGCTGCTCAGGAACCACAGCGTGATGAGGTCGAGATAGCCGTTGAAGAAGCGGTTGAGGCCGAACTTTGTCTTGCCGTACTTGCGGGCCCTGTGCTTCACCACCTTCTCTCCAATCTTGTTGAACCCGGCGTTCTTGGCCAGATAGGGTATGTAACGGTGCATCTCGCCGTACACCTCGATGTTCTTGACCACGTCTTTCCTGTAAGCCTTGAGCCCGCAGTTGAAGTCGTGAAGGTTCTTTATGCCGCTTATCTTGCGCGCCGTTGCGTTGAACAGCTTTGTGGGGATGGTCTTCGACAGCGGGTCGTAGCGTTTCTTCTTGTACCCCGACACGAGGTCGTAGCCGTCGGTCTTGATCATCTTGTACAGCCCGGGTATCTCGTCGGGCGAGTCTTGCATGTCGGCGTCCATGGTGATGACCACGTCTCCCTGGGCCTGTGCGAACCCGCAGTGCAGTGCCGGGCTCTTGCCGTAGTTGCGCCTGAATTTGATTCCCTTGACGCATTCCGACTGGCGGCTGAGCCGTTCTATCACCTCCCATGAATGGTCGGTGGAGCCGTCGTTGACAAATATCACCTCGTAGGTGAAGTTGTTTGCCTTCATCACCCTCTCAATCCAGGCGAAGAGTTCAGGAAGCGATTCTTCCTCGTTGAATAATGGTACTACGACAGATATGTCCATGTTGTTTCGTTGTTAGCTGTTTGTTTGTTGCCCGTGGCTGCCCGGGCGCGCGGCCCTTTTCATGATGGCTGCGGCCGGCAGGCTCAGAATGATGCCCACTGTCACGTTCATGCTGAGTATGTTGAGCACTATGTAGATGGGTTCTGTTTGTGCGAGCGCGCTGATGCTTTCCTGCATTTGCTGCGTGCTTATGCCGTAAGCCTTGAGCATTGCCTCGGCTTCGGGCGTGGCCATGACGGCCGAGTATGTGCTTACGAGGTAGCCGCCGTCGATGTAGGCGAAGTAGACAAACTGCGCCAGGGCAAGCAGCAGCGAGGCATAGAGGAACATCAGTATGTAGTAAGCCATGGCCCTGCGGAACGATATGATGCCGTCGCGGGCGTTGTCGCGGAATTTTCCGAGGCGTATGGCCGCGAACACGGGCGACAGCACGGCAATGAGCGTGCCGAGGAGCCCGAGCAATGGCGACGAGAGCCCGCAGATGTAAAATGCGAAACTGATTATCCATGCCACGCCGAGGTAGGCCCCGTCGACGCGGGCGAATGCCTTCAGCTGTGTGTATTCTTCGGGAGTCATATTCTTGGTCCTTAATCTTTATCGGGTGCAAAAGTACTCATTTTATCACAGATAAGACGGTGTGGTGAGGCCTTTTTTGATTTTTTTTGTGATAAAAGTTTGTGTAATGCCAAAAAATGCGTACCTTTGTACCCGCTTTTAAATGGGCAAGTCTTGCACGGCCAGCTCCCTTCGAATCCTCCAGGACGGGAACGTAGCAAAGGTAGTTGGTTGTAGCGGCGCGATGCAAGTAGCTTGCCCACCCGCCTCTTTAGCTCAGTTGGCCAGAGCACGTGATTTGTAATCTCGGGGTCGTTGGTTCGAATCCGACAAGAGGCTCAACCGTTTTTTATCCCACCCGCAGCTTTGTGGCAGCCTGCCACAGTTGCGGGTGGTTTTTTTGTGCCTGTTTTTGAGTCGCAAAACTACCGCCGACGCAATGTGTCGGCAGCCAGGCAGTTGCCGCGGATGGCTATGTCGGCGAAAGCCTTTCACACTTTTTGTGCATGGAGGTTGCCGTTGTTATCCGGATATTTCGTACCTTTGCAGATGGCCCTTGCCGGTCGTGCTGTTGCGCCGGGGGCGGCTGTTGCCGGCTACCATTGTTTGATGGCATTGGGGCAGCAGTGACGGCTAAGTGTTTATGTGCATGTTTTATACATTATTTATAATAAAATGATATTTGGAAATTATTTTCGTATTGCAGCTTTTCTGCTTTTCACGGCAGTGGCGTGCCCACAGGTAGCGTCGCAGCCACGGCTTTTCGTAGGCCCCAACGAGCCGCTTGGCCGTGGCGTTGGCATCCATCCGGGGCGCGTGGCATGGATTCACAGCCCCGGAGTGGCCTCGTGGGACGGCGAGACAGGGCTGTGGGTGGAAGACCGGTGGAACGACCAGGCCAAGGCCGACGCCATGGTGCGCGAGGCCCTGGTGCAGCTCACAGGCGAGAAGTCTGCCAAGAAAGCGTGGCAGGCCCTGTTTTCAAACTTCAACAAAACCCGAGGGCGCGGGGCTCACGGCTACCGCGAGGGCGAGAAGATAGCCATAAAGCTTAACATGAACAACGCCACCGGCCACCGTGACACCATCGAGCTCAACTCGTCGCCCTTTGTCACGCTCGCCCTGTTGCGCAGCCTTGTGGGCGACGCCGGCGTCAGGCCGTCGGACATAACGGTGTGCGAGCCGAGCCGGGCCATCACCGACAGCATTTACGACAAGTGCCACAGGGAGTTTCCCGGCGTGGCTTTCGTCGACAACATCGGGGGCGACGGCCGCGTGAAGTGCGAGTATTACAGCGACAGGATAAGGTATTCGGCAGACAACGGGCGGCTGGCCCGGGGATTGGCCAAGTGCATCGTTGACGCCGACTACCTCATCAACAGCGCGCTGCTGAAGACCCACAAGGGCCCGGGCGTGACGCTGACGGCCAAGAACTGGTATGGGGCCACCGACATAAACCTGCAGTGGCGGAAGAACGCTCACAACAATTTCAGTGCCGACAAGAAGCATGGCAAGCCGGGATACAAGACGTTTGTAGACTTCATAGGGCACAAGGACCTGGGCCAGAAGTGCCTGCTCTACATCATAGATGGCACTTACGGCTCGCGCGACGTGAACGGGAAGCCCAACCCGAAGTGGCAGAAGCCACCGTTCAACGGCGACTGGTGCTGCTCTATCATAGCCTCGCAAGACCCGCTGGCGTGTGACGCCGTGGGCATGGACATGCTAATCGGCGAGTGGCCGGAGTTCGGCAGCTTCAACTACTGCGACGAATACCTGCGCGAGGCGGCCACCATACCGGCACCGGTGAGCGGCACCAAGTATGACCCGGAGCAAGACGGCAAGCCGCTCGACGGCCCCCTGGGGCTGATGGAGCACTGGAATAACCCCCAGGAGCGCAAGTACACGAAGCTCGACCTGGTGTATAAGAAACTTTGACGCTACTGACATGCAGATAATGATAGGATGCGCCAAGGATATGCGCAGCACATGCCCGACGGAGCTCCCGTTGCGCTCCGAGCCGCTGTTTGCCGACAGGGCCGCCGCCAACGTGATGCAGCTGATGGGGTATACAGAGGAAGAACTGTGTGGAGTGTTGGGATGCAACGCGCAGATAGCGCGCGAAAACCGACTGCGCTATGTTAGGTTTGCCGATGGCGACGGCGGTCTGCAGGCTGTGATGGCATACTCGGGCATTGTCTTCAAGTATCTCGATGCCGGCAGCTTCAGCCCGGCCGACTGCGACTTTGCGCAGCGACACCTGTGGATAACGTCGTTTCTCTACGGGCTGCTGAGGCCCATGGACGTGATAAAGCCATACAGGTTGGAGGGCGGGGTGGTGCTGCCGGCCAACGGGGTGAGCATGTTTGACTATTGGAAACCGGTGCTCACCGATGTGCTCATCGACTCGGTAAAGGCCGACGACGGTGTGTTGGTCGACTTGGCGAGCAGCGAGATGCGCCGCCTTTTCGACTGGCGCAGGGTGGCTCGCGAGCTCACTGTGGTGCGCCCGGAGTTTTTTGTGCAGCGCGAGGGGCGGCTCAAGACGGTGGTGGTGTATGCCAAGATGTGCCGCGGAGCCATGACCCGCTATGCCTTATGCAACCGCCTGGACGGCGCCGAAGGGCTTCGTGGATTTGATTTCGAGGGGTTCGGTTGGCTTGAGTCGGAAAGCACGCCAGGCAGCCCGGTTTTCGCCTTGGCTTAGACGCGCCCGCCAAGACCGGCGTTTGTAGGACAACAAAGCCGCCGCCCGAGGTTCACTCACCCACGGTATGCGCTCTTGCATTGCGTGAGGGGTGTGCCCCAGGCGGCGGCTTTGTTGCATTTCCGTAGACCGTTCAACCTATGTCGACCACTGTTATGCCGGCTCCGCCAAACTGTACGTGCTCATCCCTGAAGGCGGTGACGTTGGGCACGGTGGCCAGATACTGGCGTATGAGTTGCCTCAATATGCCCGACCCGGTGCCGTGGAGAATCCTTACGCGGCTCATGCCCACAAGTATCGCGTCGTCGATGAAGTAGGTCACGGCGTTGAGGGCCTCGTCGCCGCGCATCCCTCTCACGTCAAGGTCTTGCCTGAAGTTGAGCTTACGCTGGTCGATGGCTTCGCGCGTGCTGCGGCTGGCGTTGGCCGCCGGGGTGTACTGGGCGCTGTCTTGCTTTGGCGCATCGGCGTGCTCAAGCCTGTCGGCACGCATCTTGGTGCGCATGTCGCCGAATATCACAGTGGCCATCTTGCCGTCGACTGCCTCGACCTTGCCCACAGACGTGAGCCCTTTTATCCTTACCGTGTCGCCTTTCGATATGGTTGCCGCACCCGCGGCAGCCTTGGCAGCGGCAGCCTTGGCAGCCTCGGCGTCTTTCTTGCGCTGCTCCTCGCCGGCCGCCTTGTCGCGTTTGCGCTTTTCCTTTCGCTCCTTCCGCTCCTGTATCTGGCGTATCTTCTTGGCTATCAGCTCGTCGTTGGCCTTGGTGTCTATGTCGTTCACTTCCTGTTTAAACGCATTCAGCTCTTCGCGTATGCGTTTCGTCTCCTCCTTCTCGGCCTGGCTCTCGCGTATTTCGCGTATGGTGTTCTCAATCTTCTTGTTGCTTTCGCGCAGCAACTCCTCGGCCTGCTCCTTTGCCCGGCGCAGTATGTCCTTGCGGCTTTGCTCAAGTTCCTTTATGTCGGCTTCGTAGCGGGCAATGCGTTGCTCGAGTGTCTTCTCGTGCTGGTGTATGGTCTGGCGCTTGCCTTCCCAGTAACGCTTGTCGCGAACGATGTCTTGCAGGTACTTGTCGCTCTGGATGTAGTCGGAGCCCACTATCTCGGAGGCGTCGCGTATCACCTCTTCGGGTATGCCCGTCTTGCGAGCTATCTCTATGGCAAACGAGCTTCCGGGTTGCCCTATGGCCAGTTGGAACAGGGCGCGCATCTCGTGGCGGTCGTAGAGCATGGCCCCGTTGGCCACCCCTTCGTGAGAGTCGGCAAAGTGCTTCAGGTTCTGGTAGTGGGTGGTTATCACCCCGTAGGCTCCTTTTGCGCAGAATTGCTTGAGCACGGCTTCGGCTATCGCCCCGCCGATTTGTGGCTCCGTGCCGCTGCCGAACTCGTCGATGAGCAGCAGCGTGCGCTCGTTGGCCTGGCGCATCATGTGCTTCATGTTGGTGAGGTGGCTCGAATAGGTGCTGAGGTCGTTCTCTATGCTCTGTTCGTCGCCAATGTCTATCATGATGTTTTGGAACAGTCCGACCTTGGAACGGCCGTCGACAGGTATTGGCAGGCCGCATTGCAGCATGTACTGCAACAGGCCTACAGTCTTAAGGCACACCGACTTTCCGCCTGCGTTGGGGCCCGATATGAGCAGTATGCGCTTGTCGTGGGTGAGCATGATGTCGAGTGGAACCACCTGTTTGCCCTGTTTGGCCAGCGATAGCGCCAGCAACGGGTGTATGGCCCTTATCCAGTCGATGTGAGGTTGGCTGCCGGCTTCAGGCTCGATGGCGTTGGTCATGTCGGCCAGTGCGGCCTTGGCGTTGATGAGGTCGATGGCCGCAAGAAACATGTAGGAGTCGATGAGCTCGGGTACATGGGGCCTGACAAGCTTGGCGAAGTCGGTAAGGATGCGTATTATCTCGCGTCTCTCTTCGGCTTCGAGCTCCCTCACTCGGTTGTTGGCCTCCACCACTTCGGCCGGTTCGATGTAGACTGTCTTTCCGGTGGCCGACTCGTCGTGCACAATACCGCGTATCTTGCGTTTCAGGCCGGGCGCAACAGGTATGACCAGGCGTCCGTCGCGCATGGTGGCGCTGGCGTCGCGGTCGACGAGGCCCTCGCTCTGGGCTGCCCGCAGGATGCTGTTGAGTGTGCGCGAAATGCTGCCTTCGGTCCTGACCAGTTCGCGGCGTATCTCGAGAAGCGCCGGCGATGCGCTGTCTTTTATCTTCCCGAACTTGTCGAGAATCTGGTCGATGCGCTGCACTAGTTGCGGAAACGTGGCCACACCGTCGGCCAGCCGGTGCAGGGCGGGGTAGGCGTATGCAGGCTCTCCGTCGCCGTCGGTTCCATCGGGGCGGTTGAGGAAACTCACAATGGCGCAGATAGTCTCTAACGACCGGCGCAGGTCGAACAGTTCGTCTTCTTCGATGTGTGTGCCTTCGAGCCGCAAGCGGGCCACGCATTCCCTTACGTCAAAGAAATATTGCAGTGGCATCTGTTCGGCTCCGGCCTGTATTCGCCTGAACTCTTTCACCTGCAGCAGCCACTTGTTTATGGTGGCAGCGTCGTCGGTGGCTTGCATGTTGTCTACCATTTCGCGTCCGAGCTGGCAGAGGCAACGCTGTTTTAGCAGCGTCCTTATTTCGTCGAAGCCTATCTTCGTTTCAAAGTTCTTGGGGTAAATCATGGTGCAAAGGTAGTGCAAACGACAGACACTGCAAAACAAACTTGTCGGTTTTTTGTGTTTGGACTGCTGTTCAAGCCTGCTCCGCACGGGGGTGACGCATGTGGCAGTGGGCTATATATTTGCCGATAAAACGGTAGTTGCTTTCGGCATTGCATCGTTACCGTAGGGCTGTGAGCCAGTGACATTAAGGTTGGACACGGCTTTGATGATCGTTTTATGGTTAAGGACAATCCCTGCGGATTAACGATTTGCATCCGCAGGGATTGCATGAGCCGGTGCAGTCAAGCTGTTACTTGACCATTATCTTCTTGGTCGTAGAGCCTATCCTCACGGCGTAGATGCCTGCAGGCAGGCTGACCGCATACTTTCCGGCTACCTTGCCGCTGAACACTTGTGAGCCGTCGAGGGTGTAGATGGCTGCCTCGGTCTCGGTGGCGGCGGTGAATATCAGTTCATGGTTGCCGCTCTCTACCGTGACATTGCCGCCGGCCACTCCGCTGACAGAGGTGGTAACGGTGAATTTTACCATCACGTCGGTGGCCCTGATTACAATGAACTTGTTGTCGGCAATGCTTCTGCCGTTGGCCTTTGCAGCCGACAGCTCATATCCTTCGTCGGGAGTTGCCTGGAGCGTAAGCACGCTGTTCTTCTCTACCTTGTCGCCGCTTCTCACCTCGTTGTTGTCGTTCGTGAACAGCCTTACAGTTCCGTTTTCGGTGTCGAGTATGGTTACGTAAGCCTGGTTGCAGCCGCTTCCGTCGCCGTCGCTGTTCACTCGCCATCCCTTTGCCGTGGCAATGGTTGTCTCAGAATGCTCGGCGTCGTTGTTGTTGGTTGCATTGTTGTCGGCCACCCATAGCGTGTTGCCAGTGCCATAGCTGCTCTGCACCTCTTTCCATTCGTTGAGAGAATAGTAGAAATCGTTGAGGGTGCATGCGTCCCAACCGTTGTCGCTGACATAGATAAGCGACAGTTCTTTCTGGTTTCTCAGGTCGAGGCCTGCCAGTTTGTTGCCGTTCAATAGCAGCGAACGCAGCTTGGGGTTGTTGCTAAGGTCGAGTTTGGTGAGTTGGTTGCCGTTTGCCGACAGAACTTCAAGCTGGCTGTTGTTGCTGGTGTTGAGCTCGGTAAGCTGGTTGAGGGCCACGTTTAGCTCTTTCAGTAGCGGCATGCCCGTCACGTCTATTGCCGTGAAGCTGTTGCCTTGCAGGCTCAGTTTCTCCACTTTGTCGCATGCGCCGAGGTGCATTTCCGAAATCATGTTGCCCTTGAGGTCTATGTTTACAAGGTCTTTCTGGTTTGAGAGGTCGACGGACCAGATATAGTTGCCGTAGGCGTTGAGGGTAGTCAGCTTTGGGCAATCGGCCACGTTGAGCTCTTCGAGGTCGCAATAGGAGCAGTCGAGGAACTCCAAGTCGGGCTGGTTGCTCACGTCAAGCGTGCCAATCTCGTTCATGTAGGTCTTTAGAGTGCGCAGGGAGCCATTGTTGCTGACGTCTATTCCTGTGATTCCGTTTTCGTTTCCAACAAACGGATAGCTTGAGAAGTCGGCATAAGTCACGTTGCCGCTGATGGTCACTGTTTCCCCCGAAGTGCCGTCTTCGTTGGCTATCGACGTCGCACTCTTTCCTATTGTATATGCAACGGGTTGCCAGTCGCCCCAGTCTATGGTAATTTGCGTGTCGTCTTCGTCGGCCGCCAGGAAATACTGCTGAGGCTCGCCCCATAGAACTTCGAGTGTGATGGTGGGGGCGGATGCCCTAACAAACACCGGCCTGACGGTTGATGCGGCTGACACAACGAAGATGGTGTCTTCTACAAGTGTGCCGTTCACCTCAATTCCGCCGAGCTTGTAGCCGGCAGCCGGGGTTGCTGCTACAGAGATGGGGTAGCCGGGTTTGGCCGTCGTTGTGACAGTATTCCATGTCTGGAAGTCTTCGCCCATTTGCTTAAGGGCCACGCTGCCATTGTCGGCCGTGGCAATCGTGAGTGCTACCGGCGCCATAGAGGCTGTGTTGTCGCCCGTTACGTCGACCATGTAATTGTTGTCAGTGTCTTCTGTTATTAATGCCGTGTTTGATGTTTCGGCTCCGGGTATGCCCTCTATGAACACGTTTGTCCAGCGCGAACCGCCCACATGCGACGGCATTGCGGCAAAGGTGAAGTTCAGAGTCTGTGCGGTCATCCTTGCGTTGTTGCGCAGGTCGAGTCTTTTCAGGCCGTTGTAGCCTATCTCGTCGTGCATGTCGAGGAACTCTATTTGGGTGTTCTTGGCGCTCACGTTGGCAAGGTAAATCTTGCCTGTCAAGTCAAGGCGGGCTATGTCAGTGCTGTCTATGGTGATGTTTCTCAGCATTTTTATTTTGCTAACGTCGAGTTTCTTTATTGCCGTGTTGCTCACATTGACGTTTTGCAGGGCGGTGTTGTTCTCAAGCGACAGCTTTGTGAGCCGTGTGTGGTCAACCGACAGAGAGCGCAGCCGTGGGTTTTTGACGAGGTTCAGGCTTTCCACCATAGTGTAAGACATGTGCAACTCTTCGAGTTCGGGGCATCCCGATACATCTATTTCGGCTATGCCGGTGTTCCCGCTGAGGTCAAGGTTGTTGAGCTTCGGGTAGTAGTCGCCTATGTTTATGTCCATCATGTCGCCGTTCTGTATGCTCAGGTAGTTTAGCTTTGGCATGCTCTTCTCGTAGAAATGCACAATGTCGCAGTTGTCCATGTGTATTGAGCTGAGCACATTATTGTCGGCAAAGACCACCGTAGACAGGGTGGGGTTGTTGTTTATGGAAAAACTCTCAAGCTGTTCGAAGGCCATCAGGTTGAGCATGCTTATCTGGTTGTCGCTCAGGTCGAGGTGCGTCAGGCTGTCAAGGCCTCAGAGGTCGGTGCCCTCATAGGTGAGTTCGTTTTTTGAGGCGTTCAGTCTTTTCAGTGTTTTCTGGCCGTAGAAAGCCATCGAATTGGCTGCGTCTTCGTTTACCTCAAGGCTTTTCAGCGCCCCGTAGATGCGCACTGTGTCGCCGAGGAGCTTGCCCTGGATGTTTGCGTTGGCGCCCCAATAGGTTTTACTGCCCTTTTTCACTTGGTTGCCATCGCCGAAGTCTACCAGCAACGTGTCTCCTACGCATGGCTCGGCACTGAAAGTGAACGACTCTCCGTACTGCATGTTTGTGCCAATCTTGACCCAACTGTCTTGCGCTATGGTGCCGACTGCGGGAAGCAAAAGGCTTAGTAATGATAAAATCTTTTTCATATAAAAATATTAAAATTGTAATGAATAGTCTTGAAAATTGCGATAAAGATACTAAAAAACAATATAAAACAAGTGGTTTTGATATAATTTATGACGATGAATGCTGCGTTTGCCGTTTGCCAAAAACATGGGTTTGGGGGCTTGATTTGTTAATCTTGCAGAATGGCTGGGCACTGCCCAAACTCTGCAGTCTCGCAATCGTGATTTAAGAAGCGGCGATATTTGTCTTTTTGTTTGGGCAAATTAAAAAACACAACGAAAAATTTGGCCGTTTCAAAAAAATGCCGTACCTTTGCACTCGCTTTCAGAGGAAAGTGTTAAAGGTGACAATTGGAGAGATGGTAGAGTGGTCGATTACAGTAGTCTTGAAAACTACCGTACCGAGAGGTACCGGGGGTTCGAATCCCTCTCTCTCCGCAATAGAGTATCGGAAGCCCTTGAGTGCGCAAGCACTTGAGGGCTTTTTTTATGATGAAAGTGCTGGAAAGGATGTTTAAGGATGTAAACCGGCAGGACATGAAGATTGAAGTTGAAACGCAGGACAAGGCCAGATACATGGGGCTTCTTTTGCTGGCAGACGAACAGGAGTCGATGATTGCCCGCTATTTGACGCGTGGCGACCTGTTTGTGATGCGTGCAGATGACGGCCGTGTGGTGTGTGTGGCTGTAGTGACCGACGAGGGCGGCGGTGTGTGCGAGCTGAAAAACTTGGCCGTAGCCCCGTGTTTCCAGAGGCGCGGCTACGGCAAGTATATGGTAGGGTACCTTTGCCGGCTGTATGCTTGCCGCTTTGGCACAATGATGGTTGGCACCGGCGACAGTGTGACCACGGTTTCGTTCTACAGGAGTTGCGGTTTTGAGTACTCCCATTCGGTGGCAGGTTTCTTCACCGACAACTACGATCACACCATCGTTGAAGACGGAAAGGTGCTTACAGACATGCTTTATTTCCGTAAGAGCCTTTGCTGACGCCGACTACGCGGCACCCTGCGCAGCCATCGTCCGGGCTTCGTGGTGCTTGGCGTTTGTGGGCCAAGCGCTGTCACGGCGCGCTATTGGTTGTGGAAAATGTGCATAGGTTGATGATGCGCCGCCCTCGTCCGGCTGCGGATAAGGTATGCCGGGCCCACGTTTGGTGAGCATCTATGCGGGGGCGGAATATGTTTACCGGCCTTGTTGGGCTATATGCCCACTTGCCATTTCAAGTCGTTTGACTTGTTGTCTCGGTTGTGTTGATGTTGCAATACCAATGTCTGGACCTGTTTAAACTTTTTCCGAAAGGTCTTTTTTTGCTTCATTCCGGGGGGGCTTTTCGGTTTGTTCTTTTGCCGTCGTTCGCCGCTTAGCCCGCTACACTCCTCTTTCAGGCAAGGAAACAGCCACGAAAACATCACTCAGACTGAAGTCGAATAAAGTTTCAATGAGTTCTTTGATGAATGTCCTCATGCTGCCCAATGGGGGAAGTTTGAATGAGTTTGCAGGATTTAACACACGCTGCGCTCGTTCACATGGTTGGCCGGCATTGCCCACCAAAGCTGTTGCCAGCCAACTCCGGGCGCGAATAAGGAAGCCAAACTCACGTTGACGACCCTTTGCCGCTGGGCAACTTGACGGCACTAATGTGATGCTTAATCCGTTAAGTAGCTGTTCAAAATTAACCGATACAATAGACCTTGCAGGTGTCCTCTATATCTTTGCCACCATCTTGTGTGCTCTTTCGGGACGCAGACCAAAGTCTCATCGGTCGCGTAGCCCGCTACGCTCTCTCTTCGGAATTTGGCATGCATATCCGAAATAGCGCACAATTTGATGGCAATTAATTTTGAACACCTACTTATTCCACCCGCAAACGGTCGATCTCTCTTTGCAGGTTGTCCAAAAACCGCGCTGCTTGCGCCCCGTCCATTTGTGTGTGGTGAAACTGGAAAGACACCGTGAGCTTTGTCTTGAAGAGTCGTTTGCGGTATCTGCCCCATATCATGAACGGATTGTTGAAAACGCCGCTGTACATGCCCACGGCCCCGTCGATGTCGTATCGGGCGAGGGCCGAGGTGCCAATCACCATGCTTTCCTGCAAGTCGTGGTTCTGGCACGTACGGGCAACTTGCTGAGTCAGTTGCGTGTAGTCTCTGCCGAAGCGCTGCAGGTCGTCGGTGAAAGGAATGTCGCATGAGCTTACTTCGCCCTCGCTGTTGGCCACAATGGTGTTTACGGCTATGGTGTCGTATGCGTAGAGCCTGCCGCCTACGGGCAGCATGTAGAACTCTCTGATGCCTGATGCCGCCTTGCCTACGCACCAGCACATCAGCATGTTGAACTTCATGTGGTGCCTGCGGCTTGCCCTTACGAGCCTTGTCACATCGAGCGTCTTGATGAATGTCACCATTGGCATGGGCGCTTTCATCCACATTTCAAATGCGAAGGCCCGGGTGGTCTGCTTTGGGTCAACCTCTTTCATTGCGCCTTGTGAAGGTTGTTGTAGTCGTTGCGTGTTATTACGAACATGTGCTCGGTGCGCCGGTCGCCAAGCGGCGTGGGCTTGTCGGTTTCGGAGTGGTGGAAGCGGAAGCCGCATTTCTCCATCACCCTGCGCGACTGCATGTTGCCGTCGTAGTGGACGCACCACACCCTTTCGCATCCGAGGGTGGTGAAGCAGCGGCTGACGAGGCAACTAACGGCTTCGGGTGTGAGGCCCATGCCCCAGTAGGGCTTGCCTATCCAGTAGCCTATTTCGGCTTCGCTGCCGGCCGCCGGCGCAGAGTGCCGGCTGTCGGCAGTCATTATGCCGGCGCTGCCAACAGGCTCGCCGGTTTCGCGAAGCACCATGGCATAGGTCTCGGGGGCCGCGAACACAGTGCGTATAATCTCCAGGCTGTGTTCCACCGACGCATGCGGCTCCCATCCTGCGATGGGGCCGATGGCCGGGTCGGAAGCATATTTGTACAGGGCTTCGGCGTCGCCATCGTTCCATGGGCGCAATATGAGCCTCTGTGTAGTCAGTTGTTGTGCGTTGGTTTGCATTTTGTTTTGTCGTGTGTTGAATGTTGTGTCGGTTTTGTCCGGTGCCTGTGGTCGGCTGTTCAGGTCTGCTGGTGTTGCAAGGCTGCCATGTGGCAATTGTTGCAGTAAGATATGTAGAGCGTGCCTTCCATGAAGTCGTTGCACAGTGTGCTCCATCCAATCTGGGCAATCAGTTTCATCGGTTGGCCGCACTCAGGGCATGTAGGCACTTCGCAGTCTTGAATCCAGTTGCCGAATCCGCCCACGGTATTGCCGTCGTCGAAGAAAAGCCCGTAGAAAGGAGGCTTGCGTTCTTTGCTGAGCACAAGCCTGTTGGCCCGGGCCGCGTCGTTCATCTCGTCTGTCCAATAGTTCTCCGCGTCGTCTTCCACACCTTTGTATGGGAATATCGGGTGGCTCTCGCCGTTTGGCACAGCCTTGGCATAGGCCACGGGGTAGGCGAATTGCACGCAGTTGGGGCAACAGCTTATGCTTGTCTTGCCGTCCAAGCCAAGGAATGCCAGCCGCGGGTCGTGCCCGTCGATGGTGATGATGTCCATCAGCTGGCATCCGCAGTGGCGGCAGCGGCCCTCGTGGGGTTGCCCCAGGCGTATGGCGTGGTCTTCGTCGGGGTTGCCTGTTTCTATGGCGAAGCACTCCGGGTGGGCCACCTCCAGCCTGTTTCCTTGCTTGTCGAACGTGAAGCCTCCGTCCCAGGCATACACCGACGGGTCAACACAGAGGCCCTTGCGCCATGGGCGCGGGTTGTTTTCCAGTTCGACAAGCGCTTTTAGCGAAACGTCGTCGCCTTGCATTGCCACGCACGCCAACAGTTGGCCGGCCTCGTTGCTGTTGGTCGAGGCCATGAGCCGGCGTATCAGTTCGTCGCGAACGTCGGCCGGGGCATGGTAGTATATTTCATTATGGCCGTATACTTCTGCTTTCAGGGCTGCCCTTTGCAGTTCTTCGTCTGTCCGGCCGTGCACATAGAAAAGCGAAGCAAAGTCATACGTCTCGGACTCCTCGAAGGCGTCGAGCCTTTTCACGTGCCGTTTCAGGTTGTCCGCCTTTTCTTTCATTTCCTCATCCGTCAGGGCGATGGCTTTTGCCAGTCTTTCCTGCTCGCGGCAGAAATAGCACAATTGGTCGTGCGGTTGCTCTCGTCCGCATTTGGGGCAATGGTGTTCCATAAGTTTGGTGTTGTAGGGTTATATTATAATGTTGCAAATATAACAACAAATTTGCGGTTGGCCAAGAGTTTGGGCTTATTTGTGGGCTTGTGCTGTCTTTATTGAGTTGCGTTTCGGTTTTTCATGCGTTTGCCTGTGCTTGCTTCGCCACCATGGGGCCGGTGTTTAGCCGCGATTGTGTTGACTGGTTAAAATGATGCTTGCCAGATGATTCCGTCATCCGGCCTGCACCCGTGCCGCGGCTTTGCGTTGGTGTGCCTCGCCGCGCTTTCGGCAAAGGCGCATGGCAGCCTGTTGTGCAACGGTGTGAAAGCGCCCTTCGGCATCCGTCATCCGTCCATTGCCGTTAACATTTTATGTTTAAATGCGGCGCCAGCGGTTGGGCTTGATAACAGACTGGCATACAGCGAGTTGCCAAAAGCGCTGTATGAGGCTGCTAAACGTGCCGTTTTGCGGTGCCGAACGAGCCGTATTGCAGCCTGGTATGGGCTGTTTTATGGCGCGAAATGGCGCATGCGGTAAATCAGTGTGGCTTACGCTGTTTTTAGTTGCATATTTGCAAGTAATGTCACATTGCCGAAAATAAACAAAGCGCAATAGGCTGTCGGGCCGCCTTATGCTTGGTTAGATGTTCGTGCCGTGCTTGCCAAGCGCCCCCATCCCCACCGCGGCGTCTTGCCGGCAGCTTTGCCTCGGAGTGGCCAGCCACGCCTTATGCTGAGTAATATGCCGGTCTGCACGGCAACATGGCTAAGTCTGCTTGGCCTCCGGCGGCCGGTTTTGAGTAAATAAATGGCGTTAGGCATGTGGCTGTCGCGGAAAATCATTAACTTTGTGCTGTGCCGACAAGGCAATGCCTGCATCCGTAATTCCTGGTGCGGGCATGGCTGTGTAGTCAGCGTTGTTGTTTTTGCGCGTTGTCGGACTATATGTTATAAAATGCAATCGAGATGGAAAACTACCGTATTGTCAGCATAAGCGAACGGCCGGAGTTGCGCAAGGCTGCCGCCGCATGGTTTCATCGGAAATGGGACATACCCGAGGACGAATACCTTGACAGCATCGACGAGAGCCTTGGCGGGTCTGTTGGTGTGCCTCAATGGTATGTGGTGTTGGCCGGAGGCGACATCGTTGGCGGCGTTGGCGTGATAGACAACGACTTTCATGAGCGCACAGACCTCGCCCCGAATGTCTGCGCCCTTTATGTAGAGCGGCAATGGCGGCGCCGTGGCTTGGCCGGGTTGCTGTTGGAGCGCGTGTGCCGCGATATGAAGCGGGTGGGCTTTGCGGCGCTTTATCTTGTCACCGAGCACTACTCGTTTTATGAGCGCTATGGCTGGAAATTCATTGGGTGGGTGAAGGAAACCGGCAGCGATGGCCTGATACGCATGTACGGCCGCGCGCTCGACTGTTGACGTTACCTGGGCTGGAAACCGCATGCCGGCATCAATGCGCGCCGTGGCGCAGATGGTGCCATGTGGCGCAGGATGCTTCATTTGTGCAGTTTGCCGCACAGTTTCATGTGCAATATCGGAAACGGGTTGCCCTCGCCGTCGGTCTCATCGCGGCCGAATGTTTCAAATCCGAGGTGCCGGTAAATGGCCTCGGCCGTGCGGTTTTGTTCGTTTACGTCAATGTAGATGGCACCATACCTGTCGGTGGCAGTGCTTATCAGTTGCTTGCCGAGCCCTTTCCCTATGTGAGGCGGGGCTACAAACAACGCTTCAATCTTGCGATTCTGTATGCCGATGAATCCTGCCGGCATGGTTTCGCAATACGCAACAACCAACGTCTCGATTGTGCGCAGTGCCGTTTCTGCCTGCGGCCTTATGTGCTCTATGTCCGTCTCGGCCAGAAAGTGGTGGGTGGTTCGCAGCGAAGCCTCCCAGATGTCAAGCAGTTTGCCTGTCAGTTCGTCGGTGCATTCGGCCTTGTCTGTTTCTTTTGTGTGCATTGCCGTGGCGTTGCCGTTTTGCTGTTCTCCTTGTCTGTCCATTTGTTTTGTTTCGGGCAAAGTTACCAATTCCATGTATAATGCCCTGCTCATGGCCGGTTAATAAAAGTGAATGCGCGTCGGTTCGTGTGTGGCGGCTTTTGTGTGGGCGCCTTGTTGTGCCCTTCGGGCTTAATGATGCCTCGTGGGCTGATTCTTTGTTTGACTATCCCGATTCTACTGTAAAATTGTTACCTTTGCACCGTTCCGGCCATTGTGCCTTGCGTTTTTGGGCGTTTCACAGGTCGGGACGGCAAGAAATAAGTGATGTACTATAAGAAGATGGATTTGGGTTTTTGGGAAAATGAGGCCAAATGCGTGTGGTCTGGCTTTGTCGCACGCTTGATGCCGATGCTTCCGGTCGTTGCGCTCCTTGTATGTTTCGCCTTGCCGTGCACTGCCCGGCAGGGTGGATTCACCGTTCGTGGCCGAGTGGTCGATGCGCTTTCGCGCAGGCCGGTGCCGTTCGCCGTGGTCTCGGTCTACGGCGAGTCGGGCCATGGTGCCTCGGCCGACAGCCTTGGCGTGTTTGCCATCAGTGGCGTCACGCCAGGCATGCACCGCCTTTCTGCCAGTTGCATGGGGTATAAAGACATTGTGTCCGACGAGTTTCTTGTCTCTGCAACCCTCCCGCCTGTGGTTCTTGAGTTAGAGGAAGACGCATCGGTTCTGGCCGGTGTCACCGTCAGTGCCACGCCGTTGCGCATAGACAAGGTAAGCCCTGTGAGCCTTCATCTCATCGGCATGGGCGAGATAGAGAAGAGCCCGGGCGGCAACCGCGACATATCGCGCATTGTCCGCTCTTACCCCGGTGTGTCGTTTTCGCCCATCGGCTATCGCAACGACCTCATCGTGCGCGGCGGTTCGCCGTCGGAGAACCGCTTTTTCCTCGACGGCATCGAGATACCCAACATCAATCACTTTGCCACGCAGGGGGCCACGGGAGGCCCGGTGAGCATACTCAATGCCGACTTCATACGCGAAGTGCTGTTCTATACCGGCGCTTTCCCTGCCGACAAGGGCGGGGCGCTCAGCTCTGTGCTCGACATAAGGCTGCGCGACGGCAATGCCGAGGGCAACAATTTCAAGGCAACCCTCGGTGCTTCGGAGGTGTCGCTGAGCGCGTCGGGGCATGTGGGGCGGCGCACCACCTATCTCTTCTCCGTCCGCCAGTCGTATCTGCAGTTGCTGTTCAAGATGATCGGCCTGCCGTTTCTGCCCAATTTCATCGACGGGCAGTTCAAGGTTAAGACACGGTTTTCCGAGCACGACGAACTGACGGTGCTCGGGCTGGCCGGCATAGACGACATGAAGCTGAACACCGACGAAGAGGGTGAGGACGCGGAATACCTGCTCAGCTACCTGCCGCGCATCAAGCAGAACACGTTTACCGTAGGGGCTGCGTATAAGCATTACTCGGGCCGCAACGTCACCACGGTGTCATTGGGCTACAACTATCTGTATAACAGCAACCTTAAATATCGCGACAACGACGACTCTTCGCCCGACAACCTTACGCTCGACATCTCTTCGCACGAGCGGAAGGTTTCGCTCAGGGCCGAAAACCGCACGTACGGCGAACGTTGGACTGTGGCCGAGGGGGCCGACGTCTATTATGCGCGGTATGACGACAATTCCTTTCAGCGGCTTTATGCCGCCGGCGGGCGGACAGACCGCAGCCAGTCGGCTGCCATTGGGATGGTCGGCTGGGGGGCGTATGCCTCCGCCCGCTACAAGAGCAGCGACGAACGGCTGACGGCTTCGGCCGGTTTGCGTTTCGACGGATGCGGCTATTCGTTGCCCATGGCCCGCGTTTGGGACAATGTGTCGCCAACGCTGTCGGTGTCGTGGCGTTTCGTTCCGTCGGTGGCGCTCAATGCGGCAGTGGGCCTATACCACCAGTTGCCGCCTTACACTGCGCTCGGCTACAAAGCCTCCGACGGCAGCTATGCCAACAAGGGGTTGCGGTATATGCGCGTGGCCAATGCCAACGTCGGGGCAGAGTGGAATGTTTCACAAGCCATGGTGGTTTCGCTTGAGGGGTTTTACAAGCAGTATTCGCGCTTGCCGCTGTCGGTTGCCGACGGCATTCCGTTGTCGTGCAAAGGCAACGATTACGGCATTGTTGGCAACGAACTGCTCACGTCTACGGCCGAAGGCAGGGCTTTCGGGCTTGAGGCGTCGTTGCGCTGGCAGAAGCCGGGCCGATTTGTGTCGGTGGCTTCTGTCACGCTGTATCGCAGCGAGTTTCGTGATGGAAGCAAGGGTGGGGCGTATGTGGCGTCGGCATGGGACAACCGTTTCATCGCCAACGTTAGCGGTACCTACGAGTTGCCGCGCAACTGGAGCGTTGGTGCAAAGCTGAGTGCCATTGGCGGTGGCCCGTTCACGCCGTATGATGTCGATAAGTCTTCGCTGGTTGAGGCTTGGGATGCGCAAGGCAGGCCCTATCTTGACTATTCGCGCTACAACACCGGGCGCCTCGATGCGTTCTGCCAGCTGGACGTCAGGGTCGACAAGAACTACTACTTCCGCAGTTGGCGGCTCGGCATATATGTCGATTTGCAGAATGTTACCAAGAGTGTGTTGCGCCAGCCCGACGTGCTTATGAGCACGGGGATTGTTGAAAACCCAGGTGCACCGGTAGCTGAGCAACGCTACCGCATGAAGTATCTGCCGCAGGAGAGCGGCACACTGCTGCCTACCATCGGCCTAACAGTTGAGTTCTGACGGGCGCCCGAATCTGTCCGCCGGTGTTTGTGTCTCTCTGTCATTACATGTCCGGGGGTGCCCATAGCCCGCAGCCTGTGGGCTGTGTTGCCTTTGTGGGTGGCGTTTTTTTTGCTTTCTGCCGTTTATGTCTCGATGCGTTGTAGGGGTGGCGGGCTGCGTCCGCCATGGTGTTACGCGCGAATTTGCCATTGGCGCGGCCACAGTCGCTTCACCCATCAGCTACGATGACGTGCTGATTGCGGCGGGGGGTAATTCTATTAGTGCTGTTTGTATGATGCTCAATGGCATCTATGAAAAAATAAAACCCTGCCGCTTGCGCGAACAGGGCTAATGAAAGGAGGAGTGGTACCACCAGGAATCGAACCGGGGACACAAGGATTTTCAGTCCTTTGCTCTACCAACTGAGCTATGGCACCATTGTTTTTCGTTTGCGGGTGCAAAGGTAGTCATAATTTCCGAGACCCGCAAGAATTGCTAAAAGAATTTCATTCGGTTAACTTCTTTTAAATGTTTGCAGCCCGTTTTGCCTCTGTCGATCGTTTAATTCCAAAACTGTTCCACACTCTCTTTGGGCTGATTGTACAGCGGCATTGCCTGATTGGAATCGGCCTTAGCTTGAGGCTATGTTGCATAACGGATGCCTTCGGGCGGCTTTTAGGCTCAGTGAAGGCTATATGAATGTAGAAACAGGCATCTTGCAGCATGATCGCTGATTGGGCAAAATTGTACCTGCAATGGTTGATATGGGGGTAATTGCAATGGTGGGCGGATGTTTCTTGCCATCTTTCTTGGTGGATCGTTTGTTTAGTGTTACTTTTACGAATGAGTTATGTTAGATGTCCGAAGCAATCTTTTGCATTATATTTATATGGTTCGTTTGGCTTTTTCGGCACTATCGTGTGTCTCGGGAAAGTCTCCCCGTGGGCCTGTTACGAGCTACGTTCTTGCCGTAGGCTATCCCGGGGGTGGGCGTCTGATGTTAGTCCTGTTCATGACATGCTACATGTATCTTCAGTTCCCGAGTTCATTTTACAAGGATTGTCGGTTGGCAAGAATGCCGGCGTGTCTAAACTTGGCCATGGGGTGGCGGCTGGATTATGTGGGTTTATTTGCAACATGGCCGGAAAGGGTGTTTACAGTCTGCTTTCCAGGGCGTATTACTATGTCGGGAGCATTTGCCGGGACATGGATGATATAAAGCGTGCAGTTGCATTTTATCGCAAGGCAGCCGAAGAGATAGTCGATGACAGAGACTTTGGGCTGAAGAGCAATGCGTATTCTCAGATTGGAAGGTTGATGATGCTTCAGTCTGATTGCAATATGGCAGCCCGGTATTATTGTTTGTCTTACCAAACCGATTCGGCCCGGAGAGACACCACGGCCATGGTGCATTCTTTGCTGTATATGTCTATGTCTTACCAGAGGGAAGGCAGGTTTGATGATGGCGTAAGTTGTCTTTATCGGGCTGTGGCTTTGGGTGAGAAAGCAAAATTGGGCTTGCGGTATGATGCTTACCATCGGCTGAGCCTGTTGCTGTGTGATAGTGGTGATTACAATCAGGCTTGGCGCTATGTTCAATACCCCTTGCGTTTGGCTGATTACGGCGACCGCGATGCTGTATGCGCAACGGCCATGGACATCTGCGTGCATACAGGCAGGATTGACTCTGCCCGCGTTTTATGCAAGCAGTTGATGCAGAGCAACTCTGCCTACGCACGCCGGTATGCTGCAAATGCCTTGGTCAAGATTTCAGGCATGAGCGACCAACATGGCAGTGCCGCCAAATATATTGATTCTTATGTCTTGTCTTCCGATTCTGTAGATATGCTTGAAAGCTGTCTTGATATGTCCGATGCATTGCCAACAACTGAGCGTTGGGTGGTGGATGATGAGATTTCATTACTGAAAGCCGACCTCCACGACAGTCGTGTGGTTTTGCTTGACGTTTCTTCGTTGCAGGGTGTTGTGACGTTGTTTCTTTTTTTTGCCAATGCCAGATACGGGGCCATGCGGCAAAAGCATGGCTTAGGGATTGCCAAATTGCAAAATAAAGAAACAGATTTCATTGTTCAAAGCGGTGATAAGATGATTGAAGCCTCAGCTGAAATTAGGCATTTGATGCAGAAATTGCACGAGTCCGCTTGCATACGTGAAGAGCTTGAGGCAGAGGTGGCCCAACATAAAGGCCGATTGCAGGCGTCAAAGGAGGCAAGTAGCAGTGAGGCAGTAATGAGAAACGTACGCGACTCCCGGCTTGTCGGCTCCGAAGCGTTTGCCTTGGCCAAGAGCCGTGTGGCAGTGTCAAAGCCTTTGTCACAAGCCGAATGGTTGCAGGCAGAAGAAGAACTCGGGTGTATACTGGTTGGGTTTAAGGAGGCTTTATGCAGTGCCCATAACATCAGTGAGCATGAATACCGCATTTGCCTGCTGGTAAAAATGGGGTTCTCAAACAAGGAAATAGGTATACTTATTTGTCGTGCGGCAAATGCTGTTTCGCTGGCGCGCAAGCGATTGTATAAGAAACTTACCGGACGTGACGGCACCGCTTCTGATTTTGATGATTTGATTAAGTCGTTGTAAATGAGGTTACTATACAGATTGCTGAGCCGCATGTGAACGTTTGAAGGCAAAAGTGAACTTTTTGTGAACAAGATTTTTCGCCGGTGTAGCGGCAATAATATATTTTTGCATCGACGCCACCAACTATGTTTAACAAAAGGTTTAGTTTATGAGCAACCGCTTAATGTATATTTCCCATCGCTTCATTGGCTTTACGCCTACGTGCAACCAAGCCACGGATGTTTTGACGTATGCCGATTCTGTAAGGCAAACATGCAGTTTGGGTGGCAAGTTGCCTTCGGTCGGTTGGGGCTTTAACCGTAGTTTCACTTTGTTCACCGCCGAATTGCCCATGGTTGAAAAGGTGGCATGGCATAAGGCCGGCCGCACTGTTAGTCGGCCTGTTATATATTTAACATTCAAAGTCGGGGTTTTGGATAAAGGCAAGGTGAATATCCGCTGTCCATGTTTGTGAAACTGCCTATTTGTTTACTTTATTATTAAGAGGTCTATTTATAGAAATATAACGATATAAGTATGTAGTCATGAAACAGATATTTTTATTTTTGATGCTATGTATGCCGGTCTTTGTCTTTGGCGAAGGGTTGGCACCAGATTCATCGATGGTTGATTCGACCGGAACCGTGCATTATGACAAGTTGACTAAATGGTATTATAGAGTGTATGACAGGTGGGAAAGTGAGGTAGAGGCATCGTTCACTTATCCCCAACACAACCTTACACCGTGGTTTTTCTTTTCAGGTATCACTGTAAACCCCGTAGGGCGGCTTACTGTTGGGGCGTCTTACGTGTTTTTCCTCGGGTTGTACCATCCTGAAGGCGAGAAGCGCTACCTTACTTCCCACGGCATTGGCGGCAGCTTGGGTTACCGTCTGTTCCAGGCCAACCACGACAGGTATTTATTCAAAAAAGACTTTGTCGTTGAGCTGCGTGTGCGCTATGCCCACAGCTTGGGTGGGCGATGCGACCTTGAATACAACCTATACGACGCTGGTCTCCTTTTTTATAATAAACGCCATAAGCGCATTCCGTACTTCACAATCGGTTATCGCAATGTAGACTCCCGTACGGATGGCATACGAAACCTGAATGCCCTCTATCTCTCGATAACGTTGCGATAAGATGGCATAGGGCGTTGTTTGCCCTGAGCCTACCCGGCCTGTAAGGCAATTGCCTTGTTGCAGGTTCAGCCTCTGCTGCCATCGGTGACATGGTGTCGCCGATGGCGCATTGCTTTTATTGGCTTCTTGGTCATCGCAGGCCATGCTTTTCCATCGCATTGACGTGCGTATGCGTGCTGCACACATGCTTGTTGGCGTAAGCCCTGGCTTAAATTGGGGTTGGCTCTTTTTGCTTACGGGCCTACGCTTGCGGTAAGGGGGCGTGGTGACGGTGCAGCCGCTTCATTTCAGTGACGCCCTGATGCGGCTCAGGCTCACCGGCGTTACGCCGAGATAAGAAGCCAGGTGCTCCAGCGGAACGCGGCGCAGCAGTTCCGGGTGGTTGGCCATAAGTGAGCGGTAGCGCTCGGCCGCAGTGGTAAACAGTTGCGGAATGAGCCTTTCTTCGGTGCGCAGCATCTCCTTTTCGGCAAACCGCCGTCCCCAGTTGGCAATGTTGACGTCGTCGGCAAACAGGGATGTCAGCGTGGCATGGCGCAGCACGTAGAGCACCGTGTCTTCGATGCACTCAACGCTCTCGTAGCCCGGCAGCCCGCTGACGTAGCTTTTCATCGACACCACCGGTGTGCCCTCGGCGCCGAGCCAGAAAGTTATCTCGCGGCCTTGTGTGCTCACAAAGGCCCTCACTATGCCCTTCTTGATGAAAAACACATTGCGCTCGGTCTTGCCCGCGCGCAGTATTCGCGTGCCTTTGGCGTATGCCACTTCTTCCATGCAGGCCGCCATGCGCTCCATCGAGTCGGCAGGCAGCGGGTGGATGGCGTTTATGATGTCGCTCTTGTCCATTGTCTCAGTTTGTCGTTTGTCGTTTCCTTCGGTTGCGGTGTTGTCTGGTTGTGGCGTGTTGCGGCCGTCCTTGCTGCCCGCCTTTGGTGAGGTTTAAGCTGTGGTGTGTGCCGGGCAGGCGTGGTCGGCTCTGTTTTCGTTTGTCTGGATCCCGTTTCCCTGAAGCATGGTCTTGTTGTATGAGCATCCGGCTTTTGTCTTTTTCCAATGCCTGCCTGACCGTTTTTTGCGTGACATGGCGCGCGGTGTAGCAAAGCAAGATGGCATAGTGGCAGGCAGGGTAGGTAGCCCGGATGCTCCGCAGGCAGCTTCTTATCAAATGTAAAGTGTCGCGACGGCATTTTTCATTACCTTTGCAGCCGAAAACAAGCATTGGTAAAAAATAGCAAGACAAATGAGTTGGATTATTCTTATCGTGGCCGGTCTTTTTGAGTCGGCCTTTGCCTTCTGTCTCGGCAAGATGAAGGGGCAGGCGGGCATTGAGTATTATATGTGGGGAGCCGGCTTCATCGTAAGCCTTGTCATGAGCATGCTGCTTCTGGCCAAGGCTGTCCACACGCTGCCCATTGGCACGGCCTATCCCGTTTGGACAGGCATTGGTGCGGTCGGTACGGTAGTTCTCGGCATAGCCTTCCTTCACGAGCCCGTTTCGGCGGCGCGCATTTTCTTCATCGTCACCCTCATTGGGTCGGTTGTCGGGTTGAAGATGAGCTGACGTCACGGCAGGTAACATTTTCTTACAATGTCCGGGCAACCGGCCGTGTGCCCTTGTCCGGCATTGCCATTTGGCCCGTTTGGCAGTCTGGCATGGCCCGTTTTGACTGCTGATACGGGCTGTTTTGCCATGCCAAACGGCCCATGTTGCAACATGTTGCCAGTCAGGCGGTTGCCACTCAGGCGCCTGACGGTGAAAAAACATTGCAAATATGGCAACCGTGTGCGAGGCTGTGGCGGCTTGAAAACGAAAGGGCCGGGCGGCCTGCCTTTATGGCACTGCCGCCCGGCCGGTGTTCATTTGAGTGGGTTCCAGCCCTGCGCTTTCAGGTCAAACTCGTTGCCGTCGCGTGAGACGAGCACCCGGCCGAGACTCTCTTTCGTGATGTGGCCGATGAGCTTCACGTCGTCCATGGCCTCAATCTTCTCGTGGTCGCCTATTGGTACGGTGAACAGCAGTTCGTAGTCTTCGCCCCCGTTCAGGGCGCATGTGGTCACGTTCATGTTCAGTTCCTCGGCCATCACAGCCGTCTGGTAGTCTATCGGCAGGTTCTTCTCGTAAATCCGGCACCCCACATGGCTCTGTGTGCAGATGTGGGTGAGCTCGCTCGACAGCCCGTCGCTTATGTCCATCATGGCCGTGGGGCGCACCCCCGCCTCGCGCAGGCGGGCAATGATGTCGCCTCGGGCCATGCCTTCGAGCTGCCGCTGCAGCAGGTATTCGCGGCCGGCAAAGTCGGGCTGGAAGTGTGCCAGCTGCTCCAGGGCCCGCTTGTCGCCTCGCTTCTTGGCCTCGTCCACCTGCTGGTAGTACACCGATTTCTCGCGTTCGAGCAGTTGCAGTCCCATGTACGCGGCCCCGAGGTCGCCCGATACGCACACCAGGTCGGTGTCTCTTGCCCCGTCGCGGTAGACGATGTCGGCCGCGTCGGCCTCGCCGATGCACGTTATGCTTATGGCCAGTCCGGTGAACGACGACGTGGTGTCGCCACCCACTATGTCCACTCCCCAGCGGTCGCAGGCTGCTCTCAGTCCGGCATACAGCTCGTCCATGTCTTCCACGGTAAACCTCTTGCTTAGCGCCAGGCTCACCGTGAGCTGCCTCGGTGTGCCGTTCATGGCAAACACGTCGCTGATGTTCACCTGTGCGGCCTTGTATCCCAGGTGGCGCAGGTCGGTGTATGTGAGGTCAAAATGCACCCCCTCCATCAGCAGGTCGGTCGTTACGAGCACCTCCTTGTCGGGGTAGTGCATCACCGCGCAGTCGTCGCCGACGCCGCGCAGTGTCGATGCGTTCTTCGGCTTGATGCCTTCGGTGAGGTGGCGGATAAGCCCAAACTCACCAAGCTTGGCAATTTCGGTCATCCTCTGTGCCTCCCCTCAAGCCCTGTTTATCATCTCGCGCATAATCTCGGTCATGAGCGGCTGAGCCTTGTTGGCCGCTTCCTGCACCTCTTCGTGGCTCACCTCTACCGGCGTGTCTTCGAGTCCGAGGTCGGTGATGATGCTTATGCCAAAGGTACGGATGCCGCAGTGGTGGGCAACGATGACCTCGGGCACGGTGCTCATGCCCACGGCGTCGCCGCCGAGCCGGTGGTACATCTTATACTCCGCGGGCGTCTCGAACGTCGGGCCCTGCACTCCTACATACACTCCGTGAACCACCCGTATGCCCTTTTCGGTCGCAATGGCGTCGGCTTCGGCTATGAGAGCCTTGTCGTATGTCTCGTGCATGTCGGGGAATCTGGGCCCGGTGGGGAAGTTCTTGCCCCTGAGCGGGTGCTCGGGGAAGAAGTTTATGTGGTCGGTGATTATCATCAGGTCGCCTATCTTGAACTCCGGGTTCATGCCGCCCGAGGCGTTGCTCACGAACAGCGTGCTGATGCCGAGCTCATACATCACCCTGATGGGGAACGTAACCTCCTTCATCGAGTAGCCTTCGTAGTAATGGAAGCGCCCCTCCATGGCCATGATGTCTTTCCCTCCGAGCTTTCCGAAGATGAGTTTCCCGGCATGTCCCTCTACTGTAGATACGGGGAAGTTGGGTATGTCCTTGTAGTTGAACTCGTAAGAGTCAGTTATTTCTGAAGCTAATTGTCCCAGTCCGGTGCCCAGTATTATCGCTGTCTTTGGGCTTGTTGTCATCCTTTGCTTTAGCCAGGATGCTGTTTCTTGAATTTTTGCGTACATATCCTATTATGTTTTCGTTGAAATTGTCTTCTTGTTCGAGCATGAACCTGATGTGAACCGGCAGCACATATATGGCCTTTCTCACCTCGTCGGTCAGCTCTTTCAGCCCGGCCAGCCTTGCCGCGTCCTTTTCCGTCGTTACGATGAGCCTCGGTGCGGGTGTGGCCTCGAAGGTGCGGTTTATCCGGTTGGCGTCTTCGGCGGTGAAGTTGTGGTGGTCGGCAAACGTCAGCGGGCGTATGTCGGGGCACAGCGGCGCCAGGTCGAGCATCATTTGCTTGGGCGATGCGATGCCCGTCAGCAGCACTATGTGCTTCTGTTTCCTCAATGTCTCTATGCCCAAGGGGCGCCCTCCGGCCAGCGGGTGCAGGTCGCCGTAGTCGAGCCTGGTGAAGTACAGGTGCTGGTATGGGTACAGGTCCATGGCCTTTGTTATCACCCTGAACTCCATCGGCTTCAGGTCGGCCGGGCATTTCGTGATGATCACGATGTCGGCCCTGTTCTTGCCAGACAGCTGTTCGCGCAACCTGCCGGCCGGCAACAGCTTGTCGTAGATGATCAGGCGGTGGTAGTCGACGAGCAGGATGTTGATGCCCGGCTTGACATACCGGTGCTGGAAGGCGTCGTCGAGCAGCACCACGTCGATGCCGTCGGCCGACTTGTCTTCTGTCAGGCGGCGTATGCCGTGGCGCCGGTCGCGGTCTACGGCCACGGTGACGTCGGGAAACTTGTGCTTCATCTGGTAAGGCTCGTCGCCGATGGTGCTTGCTGTCGCCGTGCTGTCGGCCACCACATAGCCCCTTGTCTTCCGTTTGTAGCCCCTGCTGAGCACTGCCACGCGGCACTTATGGCGCAGCAGGTCTATCAGGTATTCCACGTGTGGCGTCTTGCCGGTGCCTCCCACGGTTATGTTGCCTACCGAGATGACTGGCACGTCGAAGCTTTCCGACTTGAGCACACCCAGGTCGAAGAGCGCGTTGCGCACCCTTACGGCCAGTCCGTAGAGCCAGCTCAGCGGCAGCAGCCATTTGTTTATCCTGATGAAGTCGCCTTCCATTTACTTTATTGTTATCATGTATGGCATCCGGGCCTGTATCGCGTTGTGCCTGTTGATGTCTTTTATCAGTTTGAACGGGGCGTAGTATTCGCCCAGGGTCTGGCGCAGTTGCTCGTCGAGATAGTTGCCGTTGGCCGACGAAACGGCCATTATCTGCTCCATCCATGTGGGTTGTGCAGGGTAGGCGGCAGTGTTGTAGTCGGTCAGCTTGGCCAGTTCGGCAGCTTTGGCCACGGCGTCGTCAATCCCTCCGAGCCCGTCGACGAGCTTGGCCTTCAGGGCGTCTGAACCGAGCCACACCCTTCCCTGCGCTATGCTGTCAACGTTGGCGGTGCTCATCTTGCGGCCTTCGGCCACTCGCTTGATGAAGAGCCGGTAGCCGCGGTCTATGTATGCGTTGAGGTAAGCCATTTCCTCGGCATTGAACGGGCGCGCCATGGTGCCGAAGGCACTGTGCTTGTTGGTCGTTACCTCGTCGAACTTGATGCCCAGCTTGTCGGTGAGCAGCCCGCTGAAGTCGGGGAACATGCCGAAGATGCCTATCGAGCCGGTCAGCGTGGTGGGCTCGGCGTATATGTAGTTGGCGGCGCAGCTGAGGTAGTAGCCACCCGAAGCGGCCATGCCGCCCATCGACACCACCACGGGCTTGCGTTCCCTTAGCTTCGTCACGGCGTGCCATATTTGCTCCGAGGCGTACGCGCTGCCGCCCCCCGAGTTTACTCTCAGCACCACGGCCTTTACGTCATCGTCGTCGGCCAGCTCCTCCAGGTCGCTGCAAACCTTGTCGCCTGCTATGCATGCCTCGGTGTTGATGCCCCCGGGGTTGGTGTCCACCACATCGCCGTAGGCGTAGTATACGGCCACTTCGCCGCCCTTGCCATTGTCGGCTCCGGGCAGGTTTTTCATGTCGGCCAGCGTCAGCTGGTTTATCTTCCGGTCGGCGTCGATGCCGAGCAGGCGCTTTATCTCGCCCTTGACGTCGCTTGCGTATACCAGCTTGTCAACCATCTTCATCTTCACCAGCTCCTCGGCGGCAGCCAGCGTGACCATGCTGTCGGCATAGGCGTCAAGCCGTTGCTTGCTCAGCTTGCGGCTTTGTGCCACGTCGGTGAGCATGGTGTCCCAGATGCCGTTGATGTATGCGGCCACCTGCTCGCGGTTGGGGCCGCTCATCTTGTCGGCCGTGAACATCTCGGGGGCGCTTTTGTACTTGCCCACCTTGGCCAGCTGCATCTTCACCCCGAACTTGGCCATGAGGTCTTTGAGGAATATCGGCTGCGCGGCCAGGCCCCGCCAGTCGACCACGCCCTGCGGGTTGAGCAGCACCTTGTCGGCCACCGAGCATATATAGTAGGTAGACTGCGTGTATGCGTCGGCGTATGCCACTATCCATTTGCCGCTTTCCTTGAAGTCGGCCAGCTGCTTGCGTATGGCTTGCGTCGATGCCGGCGAGTCGGGAACGAACATGCCCGCCTCGATGTATATGCCCTTTATGTTGTCGTCGTCCTTGGCCTTGCGTATGGAGTTGAGCACATCCTCCAGCCCCACCACAGCCGGGGCGTTGCCCGTTATCTGGCTGAACACGTCGTCTTCGGAGCGCTCCTGCATGGCGCCGGAGAGCGACAAGACGAAAACGGAGTTGTCTTTTACCTTCGGCTTGCTCTGCTCAGAGGCCAGCATGCCTATGAGCGATATGATGCCGAGGAACATCATTACAGCCGAGACTGCTATTATGCCGGTCACAGTGGCAAGGGTGTACTTCAGAAAGTCCTTCATAATCAATCGTTGTTTTTATACAGTTAGAAAATCATAGCGTGCATTGAGGTCCGTTCCCCGCCCGCAAGAGTTATCCCGGGGGCGGTTGGGTGGGTTGGCGTCTGAGCAGCATAACTTTTGCAAAGATAGCAAATTTTCCTTCGTTTCGTGTAATAAATGCATGAAAATATGCTGTTTCCTGTTTTTTGTTACTTGTAGGCCGGCCTGTCGTGCCAATGTGTCGGCGCGGCCACAGGCAGCGGCAGGCGGAACGTGGCGGCCGGTATTTTTTGTTTACACCGGGGCTTTCCCACGCCATTCCGCCATGTTTCGTTTGCCGGTACGGCCCGTCTTGCCCTTCAGGACGGCCCGTTTTACCCTCCCGTACGGCCCGTTTTGCGATGTCAAACGGGCTTAATTGCAACGCGCTGTGGCCCAGATGGTTGCGTGCTGCCGAAGCTTTGGCGATAAGTTCTTACATCCGTAGGCCTGCTGCCGTGGAAAGATGGCGCCGGGGCGGGGCTGTCGCGGCCGTTGGTGCCGCCCTTGCCGGGGCGCAACCCGTTCGACCGTGCTTTGTGGTGTCTGCCGTATTGAAATGTGGTTTAAACCTCGCCGAAATGTATAGAAAATCCCTAAAAAAATTGATAAATGTACAAAATCAAGCGATTTTCTGCCGTTGTATGTATGCAGATTGGAGAAAGTGTTGTATCTTTGCACCGACAAAACAACACTGATCATGTTTTCAGAATAGTTAATAATATAGTTTTAGTTAGTAATTTTTTATGGTAAAGTAGGAAGCGGGCTGTGAAGTTCGCTTCTTTTTTTGTTTAAGTCGCGATTAATTATTAACTTTGTGGCGCATAAGCCACAGTCCGGCTGGTTGCGTGGTGAGGGCCGCCGGCAGGGTGGCAGTGGCACCGGTGCAAGGAAACTAATCAACAACTAATAAACAACAGTTATGAAATTCAGACTCGCAATGACAATGACGTTGGCGCTTGCGTGCGTTGCGTCGAACGCCAAGAAGAAGGCAGTGCAGCTCTTTCCCGACGGTACGCCGATACCGGAATGGTTCAGCGACACCACCAAGGTCGACGTGGCCAAGCTCGGAAAGCAGTATGTCATCACCGACTATGGGGTGAAGCCCGATTCGACCATCATCCAGACAGAGCAGATACAGGCCGTCATCGACAAGGCAGCCGCCTCGGGTGGCGGTGTGATAGTGATTCCGCAGGGCACGTTCCTGAGCGGTTCGCTCTTCTTCAAGCAGGGAACCCACCTCTATCTTCGCTCCGGCGCCACCCTGAAAGGCAGCGACCGCATACGCAACTTCAAGCTCGTGAAGACCCGGATGGAGGGGCAGACGCTCAATTATTTTGCCGCATTGGTCAATGCCGACGGTGTCGACGGGTTTACAATAGCCGGGCATGGCACGATAAACGGCAACGGACGGAACTACTGGGAGGAGTTCTGGATTCGCCGGCAGTACAACCGCCAGTGCACAAACCTTGAGGCCATGCGCCCAAGGCTGGTCTACATATCAAACGCGAAGAACGTCACCGTGCAGGACGTTCACCTCATCAACAGCCCGTTCTGGACCAACCATCTGTACAAAAGCGAGAACATTCGCTATCTCGACTGCCATATCTATGCGCCGACAAGCGGCATAAAGGCCCCGAGCAGCGACGCCATCGACCTCGATGTGTGCAAGAACGTGCTCATACGCGGCTGCTACATGAGCGTAAACGACGACGCGGTGGTGCTCAAGGGCGGCAAGGGCACGTGGGCAGACAAAGACCCCGACAACGGCCCGTGCTCGAACATAATCATCGAAGACTGCACTTACGGCAAGGTGCATGGCTGCCTTACGCTTGGAAGCGAGTCGCTGCACGACCGCAACGTGATACTCCGCCGCTGCAAGATTACCGATGCCAACCGTGTGCTGTGGCTCAAGATGAGGCCCGATACGCCCCAGCATTACGAGTATGTGACGGTGGAAGACCTGACCGGAAACTGCTCGAGCTTCCTCGTTGTGCGCCCCTGGACACAGTTCTTCAAGCCCGAGAAGCGCGACGACATGCCCCTGTCTACATGCAACAACATCACGATAAGGAACATAAAGATGGATTGCAAGAACTTCTTCGACGTGGGCAAGTCGGACAAGTACCGCCTGAAGGACTTCACGTTTGAGGACTGTGACATCACCGACCAGAAGAAGGCGTTTGACAAGACGCTCATAGAGAACTGCGTGGTCGATGGGCTCAAGGTCAACGGAGAGGAGGTAAAGTGATTCTGATGCGCCCGCCCGCGCATGTTGTGGCAAGCGTACGTTTGGCCGGCTGTTGCCTTGCGTACGCTTGCTTGCATGATGGCGGGAGGCCAAGGGCCTGTGGCTCGCAAAATGGTATGACTATGATGAGACTTTTGTTGATTGCTTTGTTGATGGCTGCCGCTGCCGTCCGGGCTGTGGCGCAGCCGTATCTTGGCGAACGGCTCGGCCGTGGCATGGTTGGTATATGGTCGGGGTCGGCCATGTTCCTGAGCTGGCGCATGCTCCCCACCGACCCCGACACGATGGCGTTCGACGTATACAGGAGTGCCGGCGGGCGCGAGGTGAGGCTCAACAGTGAGCCCATTGTCGCCTCATCGTGTTTTGCCGACTCTTCGGCAGGGGCATGCGGCCCTGCCCGCTGGCGCCTGGTGAGCGGCGGACGTACACTGGCCGAGTGGGCTGTCGGCGCCGGCGAGCAGCCCCGGCCCTACATCAGTGTGCCCATATCCAGGCCACGGGGCGGAACGGTGGCAGGCGAGAGCTACACCTATTCGGCCAACGACTGCAGCGTGGGCGACCTTGACGGCGACGGCGAATATGAGATAGTGCTGAAGTGGAGCCCCTCAAACTCAAAGCGTCCGCCCCAGCGGGGATTCACCGGAAACACCATCCTCGACGCTTACAAGCTCGACGGCAGGCGGCTGTGGCGCATAGACCTCGGCGTGAACATACGCTCGGGCGAGTGCACAACCAACTTCCTCGTGTTTGATTTCGACGGCGACGGGCGCGCCGAACTGTGCTGCAAGACTGCCGACGGCACCGTCGACGGCACCGGCAGGGCCATCGGCGACCCGCTGGCCGACTGGCGCACGCACGACGAACAAAGCCCGACATACGGCAAGATTGTGCGAGGGCCTGAGTACCTCACGGTGTTCGAGGGGCTCACAGGGCGCGCGCTGTCGACAGCGGCATACATACCTACGCGCTATCCGCTCGATGGCTGGGGCGGGATTGGCGGCAACGGGGGCAACGACAGCACCGGGGGGCGCTCCGACAGGTTCACGGCCTGCGTGGCGTTCCTTGACGGCAAGCGCCCCTCGCCGGTGATGGTGCGCGGCTGGTACGGGCGAACGGTGGTGGCGGCATGGACTTTCGATGGCGACTCGCTGCGCAGCCTGTGGACGTTCGACAGCTCCGTGCCGGGGCTGCAACGCTTCTCCGGCATGGGCAACCACAATCTGTCGGTGGCCGACTTCGACGGCGACGGCTGCGATGAGGTGTGCGTCGGGGCCATGACGGTCGACAATGACGGCACCGGTCTCTACTCTACGGGGCTGCGCCATGGCGACGCCATGCATGTGGGCAGGCTCGTTGCAGGCCGCAGCGGGCTTCAGGTGTTTGGCGTGCATGAGAACGAAGGCAGGCGCGTGGCTTATCTTCAGACCCCCGCCGTGGCCATGTTCGACGGGGCGACGGGCCGGGTTATCTGGCAAGACGGGGCCGGACTCGACGCCGGCCGTGGCGTGGCAGCCGACATAGACCCGCGCTATCCCGGTGCCGAATGCTGGTGCTCGGTGGGCGGTTTGCGCCGCGGCGACACCGGACAGGCCATCAGCCGTAGCAAGCCGGGGCCCTGCAGCTTCATCATCTATTGGGATGCCGACCCGCTGTCTGAGCTGCTCGACCGCACCACCATCAGCAAGTGGGACTGGCAGCAGGAGCGGGTGCGCCCGCTGCTTGAGGCCGACGGTTGTGTATGGATAAACGGGTCAAAGGGCAATCCGTGCCTTTCGGCCGACATACTGGGCGACTGGCGCGAGGAGGTGGTGTGGCCCTCGGCCGACCAAAAGGAGCTCCGCATATACAGCACGGCCATACCTGCCTACAGCCGGCGCCCTTCGCTCATGACCGACCGCCAGTACCGGCTGTCTGTGGCATGGCAGAATGTGGGCTACAACCAGCCCCCTCACCTTAGCTTTGAGTTGAAGTGACGGTGCCGCTGGGCCCGGCATGTTTTTTTGGAAAGCCCTGATTAATGCTTAAAACAACATGAGACTGATTTCAATCCTGATGATGCTGTTGCCGGCTTGCATGCTGCATGCCGGGCAAGACAGCGTGTCCGGGCTTACACCCGGCGAGTTTGAAAAGTATTGGATGGTAGAGTCGGAGTCGCCGGACAGCAAGGTTTCGTTTTCCGGCGACACCATAGAGATTGTCGCCCCAAAGGGCCTTACGTTGTGGCGAAAGGCAAAGATGAGCGGCGACGTGACCATTGAGTATGACGCCTGCGTGGTGGTTGAGCGCGCAACCGACCGGCTCAGCGACCTGAATTGCTTCTGGATGGCGTCCGACCCCAAGCAGCCCGCCGACATCTCGGCGCGTGCCGGGTGGCGCAGAGGCATCTTTGCGCGGTGCTATACGCTGCAGCTCTACTACGTGGGATACGGCGGCAACCACAACAGGACTACCCGCTTCCGCCGTTACGACGGCAACGAGGCAGGGGTGACCGACAAGGCTGCCCGTCCGGCCATACTCAAAGAGTACACCGACACGGCCCACCTGCTGCGCCCCAACCACTGGTATCACGTGAGGCTCGAGGCCCATGGCGGCCGCGTCAGGTATTACATCGACGGGCAACTGCTGGTAGACTATGCCGACCCGCAGCCGTTGCGCGAGGGCTGGTTTGGCTTCCGCACAACGCTGTCGCGCACGCGCATGGCCAATTTCAGGTACACCGAGAGCCATCGGCCTTAGCCCCTCATGCCCCCTGGCTGGCGCTTGCGGCAGCCGCCTGCGGCCTGTTTTCGTGGCGATGTATGAATATTGCCATCGCGATGTAGCCCAGCAGCACCACCGGCGCGCCCACCAGGGCGGCATACCGGTAGGGCAGTCCGTGGTCCATGGGCAGTCCGCCGCAGAATGCCCCGAGCGCATTGCCGAGGTTGAAGGCCACCTGTATGGCCGCCCCGCCAAGCATCTCGCCTCCCGGGGCATGCTTCAGTATGAGGAATTGCAGCGGGCTGCTCACCGCGAAGAGCCCGGCCGTGCACACCACCATGAGCCCCGCCGTGAGCCATCCGTATTGTGCCAGGGCGAAGATGAGCAGCAGGGCAGCCACTACCACGGCCTGGGTGCACGCCGCCACGCGCCCTGGCGAGTAGCGGTCAGACAGCCGTCCGCTCGTCAGGTTGCCCACCACCATGCCGAAACCGGCAGCCACCATCAGCAGCGACATCGTTTCCGGCGGGAAGCCGCCTTCGGTTGTCATTAGCGGAGTGACGTAGCTGTACCAGCAGAATATGCCCCCGTTGCCAAGCATCGTGGCTGCGAGGATGAGCCAAGGGGCGCTGCTGCGCAGGAAGCGGAACTGCCCCTTGTACCCGTTGTCGGGCAGAGGGTCGATGTGGGGCACCCATTTCCAGATGTAATACAGCACGAGCAGGCTGAGCAATGCCACCAGCACAAACGGCACCCGCCACGATATGTTGCCGCTCAGGGCCGTGCTCAGCGGCACGCCAAACAGGTTGGCAATGGTCATCCCGGCCACCATTATCGACACGGCGCCCGTCTTGTGGCGCTCGTCGGCCAGCCTGATGGCCGCTATCGAGGCCACGCCGAAGTAGGCCCCGTGGGGCAATCCGGCTATGAAACGGGCGGCAAGCATCATCCCGTAGGTTGGCGAGACGGCGCAGAGCACCGCTCCCAGCAGCATCATGGCGGCCAGTACGAGCAGTATGCGCTTCGGACTGTACTTGTGGGCCACCGTCAGCAGCGGGGCGCCGCAGCACACTCCGATGGCGTAAGCCGAGATAAGGTGGCCTGCCTGGATGATTGTTATGCCCAGTCCGCGCGCTATATCGGGCAGGATGCCCATCATTACAAATTCCGTCATGCCCAGGGCTAAGGTGCCGAAGGCCAGTGCTATGAGTCCTTTTTTCATGATTTTTATGTTTGCCACATCCGTCCCGGCGGTGACGCGGGTGCCGCGTGGCCTTGACGGCGTGGCGCGGGCAACCCGTGCCTGTGGGCTGCAGGCCGGATGGTTTGGCTTGGTTTTGTTTTTGTGTAGTTGTATCCTGAATGCCGGTTCTTGGCCCTTTTGCCCGCGGGCCGCGCTGTGCCGGGCCGTGGGGTTGGGCATATATTGGTTTGTTTTGGCTGCAAAATTATATCTTTTTCGCCTATTACAGGCATCGGTGTCGGGTTAAATCGAGTTAAAATAATGGCCGAAGACATGGCGGAGGGGCTTTTTTCGTATCTTTGTATCAGCCTTTTGCCAATGGCATGCGCTCCGTGTCGCAATGAGGCCCCGGCCTTGGCGTCGGGCCAAACGGGCCATATTGCATTGCCAAACGGCCTGTTTGGGCGGCCAATACGGCCCGTTTGGCATAGCGATTCGGCCCGTTTTGCAATGTGCTGTGCGCCAGGGAGATGCGCAATGGCAAAGGCTGTGCATTAAGAACTACCACAAGATGAGACTGAGCCGTATCAAGAAAGCATTGGCACACGGAGTGCCCGTCATTGTGTTTATTGTCCTCGTGGGGTCGTCGGCCATGGCCAGCGTGGGCAGTTATTGCGCCACAGCCGACCTTGTTGAGGGCGACTTGCGCCGGGCTTTGGCCGACACCATAGCCGCCAAGGGCGCTTACTATGCAGCCAACGACACGATTAGGACATTCCGGGGGCTGCAGGCCGCTGCCGGGGGCAATGTGGTGATGAGGGTCGACGATGCCACCTTCCGCCGCAACATTGCCTCGGGGCGCTTGCGCGAGAGTGCCTACCTGCAGGTGAGCGTTGTGGGCGGGCCGGGCAGCGGCGTCGGGCCGGCGGTGGCCGGCGGTGGCGGCATAGCCACCGATGCGGTGGTGTTGCGCTCGGCCGACGGAGCTTCTGCCGTGGCGCTGCGCGGTTGTGCCGGTTGCTCGGCGGCGTCGGTGCTGGCCATGTCCGACCAGCGGCTGCCCCTGGCGCTGTTTGCCGCGGCCCTGCTGTGGGCTTTTGGTTGTGCGGCCGGCCGCAGGCGCGCCTCTTTAAGCCGGGCGCGTGCCGTGGCTTATGGCGGGCTTGAGCTCTCGGCCGACGGCGCCCTGTTTGTCGACGCTGCCGGCGAGCCCGTGCGGCTCACGCCCATGCAGCACCGTCTGCTGGCCATGTTCTTCGCTGCCGAGGGCCACAGCCTGTCGCACCGCGAGATATGCGACGCGCTCTGGCCTAAGAAACCCGATGCCTCCGACACGCTTTACACGCTGATAAGGCGGTTGCGCTGTGTGGTCGAACAGCGCAGCAGCCTGCGCATAGAGAGCGACCGCGGCAGGGCTTACAGGCTGACCGACAGGTAGTTGGCCCCATTGTCAGACTTGTGTCAGATTTCTGCCTGTGCGTTGTCAGGCAGATGTCGGCGCCATGTTTCTTTTCTTTTTCCTTTGCTTGCTATCTTTGCAATAGACTATCGTTGTGAAGATATGAAGGCATTTTTTATCATTGTTCTTTCCGTAGTGGCGGCTGCCTCGTGCATAGACATAGTGAGGCCGCGCACAAGGTTGAGGCCGTTTGCCGACGTTTTGCGCGAGCAGATGTACAAGGCCGACCTGCTCACCTACACCGACGGGCTGTTTGGGTATACCGTGGCCTATCCCGCCTGCTTCAGGCCCGACCGCAATGCGCCGTCGTCAGGCAAGGGCTATGCCCGCTTCTGCCATGAGAGCTGGACCAACATCAGCCTTGAGTGTTACGTGACGAGGGCCGTCGGGCCCGACAATACCGCCGTGTGCGACATTCGGCGAATGGGCCGCCTGCTGCATTCGAGGCCCAGGCCGGTCGGTGGCGGGGCCTACATACTGAGCGGCCCGCTCTATGAGGGGAGCGCAAGGATAAGCGGTTACCGCCATTACACCAAGTGTGTGCGCTCGGGCAAGCTGTGGTTTTGCTATGCCCTGAGCTATCCCGAGGAATACCGCGACAGCCTCGGGCGACTCTTTGCAATGATAGACCGCTGGCAGCCATGGGCCAAGCCGGCAGTGCAGAGAGGAGGCAGGGCATGGGGGTGAGGCTTGCGTTGGCAATGGCTCTGGCGCCGGTAGTGGCGGCCGGGGCACAAGAGGCCGACTCGCTATGGCTGCGCGAGGTAGTGGTCGAGGGGGCGCGGGTGGTGAGCAGGGCCGGCGGCGTGGCGATATACCCGGCGCAGTGGCAGAAAGAGGCGTCGGCATCGCTCTATGCAGTGCTGGCCAGGGCGGGCCTGAACGGCATCAGGGTGGACGAGGTTGGCAACACAATAACGCCGCTCGACAACCGTGGCGGAGTGGAGTTGAGGATAAATGGCGTCAAGGCTTCGGCCTACGACCTGCTTCAGGTTGCCCCGACCGACCTGCTGCGCATAGAGTATACCGATTCGCCGGGCGTGCGCCACGGGCGCGAGGTGGGGCGGGTGGTCAATTTCATTGTGCGCGTGCCGGTGGCAGGATATGGCGCCGGGGCGCGCCTTTCCAATGCCGTGACTGCCGCGGTGGGCCGCAACAGCGTGTATGCGAGGGCCAGCCGGGGCACGAGCCGGGTGAGCGTAGACTATGGCATGGGCTACACGAGGTTCGACGGGGCGCGCACCGAGGAGACGGCCCGCTACCTGATGCCCGGCAACACGCTGCGGACGATTGTCAGGAGCGACGCCGACGGACTGATGACAACACTTTCACACAGCGTGGGGCTCGCTTACAGCATGCGCCGCGACAGTGTGCTGGCCTTTCAGGCGAGGCTTCGCACCGACATTGAGCGCACGCCCCACAACGACAGCCGCCGCGTTGTGGCCGACGGTAACGTGGCATCCGGGGCGTCGATGCTGTCGGCCGAGCGCCGTGCCACGCCCGTGGCCGACGTGTTTCTCGATGCAAGCCTTGGCAGCAAGACACGGCTTACGGTGAGCGCGGCCGTCTCAATGGCCGACAGCCGGCGCGACTATTCTTACGACGAGGGCTCGCCATACGCTTACCATCTGCACGGGCGCAGCTACCGGCTCGACGCCGAGGCGGTGGCCGAGAGCCGGCCTGGGCCGTTCGTTGTGACGGCGGGCATGGTATGCTCGCAGCATTATGACGCCATTGACTATGGCGGCGACGTGGATGCCGCCGACCGTTCGCGCGTGTCAGACATTTATGGTTTCGCCCAACTGAAGGGCAGCCTGTGGCGTGTCGACTATGTTGCCGGCATAGGCCTGAGCACATATTACTTCCGCCGCAACGCCTCGGCGCACCGTTTCACGCTGCTCAGGCCTAAGCTGACGGTGCAGTGCCCGTTGACCATGGGGCTGAAGCTGAGCTACGACATAGAGCTGTCGGAGTATATGTCGCGCATGGCCGCCACCGGCAGCGCTGTCGTGAGAGTAAACAGCATGGAGGTCGAGGCGGGCAACCCGGGGCTCCGTCCATACCGCAGGGTGGAGCAGTCGCTGCGCCTTTCGTACGACGGCGTGCGGTTGTCTGCTTCGTTGCAGGGTTCTCTCAGGGTAAACCACGATTGCAACATGGAGCGTTACTCACGCCATGCGTATGCCGCGGGCAACGCGGTTTTTGTAAAGACGCAGGTCAACGACGGCCATTGCAGCATGCTGTCTGTGTCGGGCTATTGCCGGGCCGACATCATTGAGCGGCGCCTTTCGGTTGCGGCCAACGGCGGGGTTTACCGCTTCATCAACATCGGGGCCGACTACCGCCACTTCTATACGGCCTTCAACGGAGGGGTGTCGCTGGCCGCACACTTCGGCAAACTGACGCTCACGGCTGCTGCCGACAACGGATGGAGGTTTATGGAGGGCGAAAGGCGCGGCCAGCAGGGCGGTTCGGTCAGCATGACGGCATCTTGCCGGCTGGGCCGTTTCACTTTGGCAGCATATTGGCAGAACCCGTTTCGCAACACCATAATGTCTGAACGAACGGAGCTTGTGAACCGTTTCGTCGGCAAAAGCACCACGAGGCGCAATGGCAACCTTGGAAACCTGCTCGGCATCAGCGTAAGCTGGACAATGGGGAACGAACAAAATGAAAGGTAAAACTGTGGAAGGGTAAAGGGAGGAAAAGGCACAAGTAAAGGCATAGAGGCAAGGTGAAGTGATAAAGCAAAGCCGCCTTTGGCGCGGCTTTGCTGCCTTTCCACCATTTTGCCTTTATGCCTTTACGTGGGCCTTTTTGCCTTCAATATGCTTCTTCGTCGCCTTTTATCGCATTGGCGACGGTCTTGTAGATGATGTAAATGTCGAGCCAGATGCTCCAATGCTCTATGTAATAGATGTCGCCCTTGACGCGTCCTTCCATCTGGCAGAGCTCTTTCGTCTCGCCGCGGTAGCCCGTCACCTGGCTCCAGCCGGTAATCCCGGGCTTCACAAAGTGGCGCATCATGTACTTGTCTATCAGCTTCGAGTATTCTTCGGTGTGCTTCAGCATGTGCGGCCTGGGCCCCACGATGCTCATGTCGCCCTTGAGCACGTTGATGAACTGCGGCAGTTCGTCGATGTTTGTCTTGCGCATTATGTTGCCCCATTTGGTCTTCCGCGGGTCGTCCTTGGTGGCCTGGAGCGTGTCGGCCTGCGCGTTGACGCGCATCGAGCGGAACTTTATGCAGTAAAACTCCTCGCCGTTGATTCCGTTACGCTTCTGCCTGAAGAACACCGGGCCGGGCATGGTGAGCTTGGTAATGATGAACACGATGACAAACACTATCGGGAAGATGGTGCAAAGGAACGCCAGTGAGAACAGGATGTCGAACGTTCGCTTGATGGCACGGTTCTCCACTTTCTCCAGCGGGTCGCGGTAAAGGCTGAGGTAAGGCACGTTGCCCAGCATGTTGAAGTACATGCGGTGGTGCAGGTAGTTGCTTACGTTGGGCACACTGTAGAAGTGTACGAGGTGGTTGACGCAGTAATGTATTATCGGAATGATGTCGTCTTTGTGCCGAGACGTAAGGCAACAGTAAAGCTCATGCACCTCGCTGTGTTTCTGCAGGTAGCCCACCACGTCGTCGGGCGTTCCGAGGTAAGGGCAAGACTCGGGCATGTTGGATGCCCGCTCGTAGTCGAAGTAGCCCTCGACGGCGTATCCGAAGTAAGGCACGCTAACCATCTCGTCGTACAGCGCGCGTATGTTCTCTTTGCTTCCCAGCAGCACCGCGTGGTGCTTATGCTCCTCCTTGGTGCGGTAAGCCTTTACAATTCGGCGTATGGTGAGGCGGAATGTTGAAGCTACGATGAGCTGCGAGAGCAGGAAAAGGACAGACAGGTTGAGCGGAAGCAGGTAGAATCCGCCTATTTTGAGCAGTATGACGCTTGCTATGGTGAACACAATGATGTTGCGGAGCACGAGCAATGGCACCTGGAAGTCCTTGACGTTGCGTTTGTAGAGGATTACTCCTCCGTTGATGACGCATGAGAAATAGATGGCGGCCACGACTACAACCGACTGCATAAAGTCGTCTTCAAGGATGTGACCACTTACTTTGCAGAACATGCAATAGAGGGCAATGCATATCAGCACATCCCCCATGACGGTGAAAGCCGATAAGATGAGATTGTGGTGAATGTTCAATACCTTGTCATTCATAATGTAGTTTGCTCTTTCAACCTAATCGGTGGCAAATATAAACATGATTATCCGCAAAAAAGAATTTTCAATATTGAAATTTAAAAAAGTGGAAACAATTTCAAAAGAATGTAGCCTTTTTGAATTGTTTTTGAGTCATTCAGTAGGTTGTTGTTGCCTTTTTGCGTTGTATTGGTGACTATTGGCGAACAAGAGGACAGTTGTCGCGGTCTCTTCCATGGCCGAAGCCGGATGTCGGCCGTGGCAATTGTCCTCTTTGCCTGTGCTGTTGCAGTGGTGTGGGCAGCGCCGTCGCGTTGCCGGCCACGGGTGGCTTGCCCATGCCGGGCGTCAGTTTCTCGTCACCGAGAACGACTGTCTGTGGAATATGAATATAGGTATTATGCACCCAACCACCATGCCGAACATCACCAGCACGGTGAGCGATCCGTTGTGGAAGAAGCGTGCCACATATTCAGCCGTGTAGGTGTCGGGCAGCCTTACGATGTTAATCAGGTCGCGTATGGCCTTGTATGCAAACATGCCCGGCACCATAGGCAGCAGCGACGGGAAGGCGAAGCACTCTGCCGGGCAATGTATGCGCATGGCAAACGGCACGGCAAGCAGTCCGATGGTGAAGCCCGCCACGGTGGATGCCGTCACTTGGTCGAGCGGCATGGTGCCGTTGTGCATTAGGAAGTAGCGCACGCCGTGGCCTACGCAGGCCAGCAGGGCGCAGATGAGCAGTGCCTTGCGCGGTGGGTTGCTGATGATTGCGAAGCCTATGGCGGCCACGGCGGCAAACAGTCCGTCGGCTATGGTGGCCGACACTATGTCGGGCCGTGTCACCGAAGTGAACGTAGTGGGGTCTATGCCGAACAGAATCACCGTGCCCGAAAGGCCTATCGCTATGCAGATTATGAGCAGCAGGGCGTTGGTGAGCCTCGACAGGCCGTCGAGCACGTGGTTGTCAACGATGTCCATCACGCCGTTTATCAGCGGCACGCCGGGCACGAGGTAAAGCATCGACGTGCCAAGCGACATGTCTTCGGTGCCTCCGTGGAAGTAGATGTAGTCGGTGACGCCTATCATGGTCGACACAAAGGCGCAGGTGACGAACACCGCCAGGTGGTTGACCCCGCGCTTGGTGAGCTGCTGGCGGAGCAAGAAGCCCACGAAGGTGGCCACGAACACTATGGCCATTGACAAGGTGTTGCCGTCAAAAAGGCGGCAGAAGCAGGCGTTGGCCAGCGATACCAGCACGAGCACCAGCCACGGGCTCTCTCGCTTTTCGGTGGCTATCGACTTCAGCCTGGCCCACAGCTCATTGAGCGGCAGGCGGTCGTCGAAAGCGTTCCACGACAGTTGCGACAGCTTCATGTTCACTTTGAAGTTGAGCGGTATGCCCGGAGTCTTCTTGATGTATGTGTAAGTGTGGTTCCGCTCCTGGTCCTGCAGGGTGATGCTTATCGTCTTCGGGAAGATGAGCAGGCTCACGTGGTAGCCCATCGAGCGTGCCATGCGCACAGTGTTGAGCTGTATGCGCGATGTCTGTGCGCCCACGGCCATCAGTGTCGATGCGTATTCGGCAAGGAATAGCGTGGCTTCTTTCAGTTGCCTGTGGGTGTCTTGGTCTGTTGTCTGTTGCATTGTCCTGATACAATTTTTTATATTATGTCGTTTACTCTCGTAGGGGCTGTCGGCCCGTTGTGTAATTCTTTTTGGCCGCTATGGCCTTGCCTGACTTACGGCCTGTGCGCCAGTGGGTTGCGTTCCGGCCCGTTTCGTGTTGCCAAACGGCCGTTTTCATGCCCTGAAACGGCCTTTTCGGCAGGCCCGGACGGGCCGTATTGCGGTCGCGACCGGCGCCGGGGGTGGTGTCGGCGCAGCGTTTGTAAAAAATAATCTATGCCTCGTCGCGCCACCGGGCCGGCTGGCTCACCGGGCCGGACGTTGCGTTTCAGTGCCTTGCGCCCATGCCCACGGCCTGCCGCCGCGGGCGCCCCCGTGGGCAGAGCGGCTGCAAAATTATACAATTCCGGCCAAAACGCAAAATGTGCCAGGCGTTATTTTCATGTCGCCTTGCAATGGCGGCCATCGCCGATGGCGCATACATACATTATATATATGTATCGCTCGCGGGTGGCTACAGCCGTGCCGGTTTCGGAAAAAGGGGCGTGGCGTGCGCCGTTTGTTGCCAATGGCGCCATGGGCGCGGCAGCCCGGATGTCATGTTTCTGCCAGCTGACATGTGACAGATTGTCAGTGCGCAACCTTTGGCACGGTTTTGGCAACATAAAGGGTGACCGGCGCCGATGGCATGCGGCGCAGGCAAAAGGTAGAAACAACAATTTAAAAATAAACGAACTATGAACATTAGACCATTGGCAGACAGAGTGCTTGTACTCCCTGCACCAGCTGAAGAGAAGATTGGCGGTATCATCATCCCTGATACGGCAAAAGAGAAACCTTTGCATGGCACAATCGTTGCCACAGGCAAGGGTACGAAAGACGAAGAGATGGTTCTGAAGGAGGGCGACGAAGTGCTTTACGGCAAGTATTCCGGCACAGAGTTGGAGTACGACGGCACGAAGTACTTGATGATGCGCCAGAGCGATGTGCTCGCAGTCATAGAGAAATAACATAACAGCAAACGACATTTTTAAACTTGAAATATCATGGCAAAAGAGATAAAATTCGACGTAGAAGCCCGCGAGATGTTGAAGCAGGGCGTTGACCAGTTGGCAAACGCAGTGAAGGTGACGCTTGGACCGAAAGGCCGCAACGTGATCATCGAGAAGAAGTTTGGCGCTCCCCAGATTACCAAGGACGGCGTGACCGTTGCAAAGGAGGTGGAGCTCGAAGACCGTTTCGCAAACACCGGCGCGCAGCTCGTAAAGAGCGTGGCCAGCAAGACCGGCGACGATGCCGGCGACGGAACGACAACTGCAACCATACTCGCGCAGAGCATTGTCAACGTCGGGCTTAAGAACGTCACTGCAGGCGCCAACCCGATGGACCTCAAGCGAGGCATCGACAAGGCCGTGGGCGCTGTGGTGGCTTACATCAAGGAGCACGCCGAGAAGGTTGACGACAACTATGACAAGATTGAGCAGGTGGCCACGGTGTCTGCCAACAACGACCCAGAGATTGGAAAGCTCGTTGCCGATGCCATGCGCAAGGTGAGCAAGGACGGCGTGATCACCATCGAGGAGAGCAAGAGCCGCGACACTTACATCAATGTGGTCGAGGGAATGCAGTTTGACCGCGGCTACCTGAGCGGCTACTTCGTCACCGACGCCGACAAGATGGAGTGCGTGATGGAGAATCCTTACATCCTCATCTACGACAAGAAGATAAGCAACATCAAGGACTTCCTGCCAATCCTGCAGCCTGCCGCCGAGAGCGGACGCCCGCTGCTCGTCATCGCCGAGGACGTTGATTCGGAGGCACTGACCACTCTCGTGGTCAATCGTCTGCGTGGCGGGCTCAAGATTTGCGCCGTGAAGGCTCCCGGTTTCGGCGACCGCCGCAAGGCAATGCTTGAGGACATAGCCATCCTGACAGGCGGAGTCGTTATAAGCGAGGAGAAGGGATTGAAGCTTGAGCAGGCCACTCTCGAGATGCTCGGCACCTGCGACAAGGTGACTGTAACCAAGGACAACACCACCATCGTCAACGGAGCAGGCGACAAGCAGTGCATTGCCGACCGTGTGGCCCAGATAAAGAACGAGATTGCCAACACGACAAGCTCTTACGACAAGGAGAAACTGCAGGAGCGCCTGGCCAAGATATCCGGCGGCGTGGCAGTGCTCTATGTCGGAGCCAACAGCGAAGTTGAGATGAAGGAGAAGAAAGACCGCGTCGACGATGCTCTCTGCGCCACACGCGCTGCAATCGAGGAGGGCGTAGTGGCCGGCGGTGGCACTACATACATCCGCGCACTCGATGCCGTCAAGGACCTCAAGGGCGACAATGCCGACGAGCAGACGGGTATCAACATCGTTGAGCGCGCCATCGAGGAGCCGCTCCGCCAGATTGTTGCAAACGCTGGCGGCGAGGGAGCCGTGGTGGTACAGAAGGTTCGCGAGGGTGAAGGCGACTTCGGTTACAATGCCCGCACAGGCGTTTACGAAGACATGCGCAAGGCTGGCGTGATTGACCCGGCAAAGGTTTCGCGCGTCGCCCTTGAGAATGCCGCATCGATAGCAGGCATGTTCCTTACCACCGAATGCCTCATTGTTGACAAGCCCGAAGAGAAGCCCGCAATGCCGATGGGCGGCGGTGCCGGCATGGGCGGAATGATGTAATATTTGCAAACTGCAGATATCAAAGTGGAGGGCGTTTTGGTTAAAATGTCCTCCACTTCTTTTTAATCTGCGTTTTTATGCATTTTTTTCAGTATTTTGTTTTGAAGTGATTGATAAAGTGCTTACCTTTGTGTTGTCAAATACGTAATTAAATGATTAAGGATATTTTTTGATTTGTTTTAGTAGATTAGTTTTTAAGTAGTTTGTTTTTCGAAACCGAGTGTCGGGACGACAGTCGGTTTCTTTTTTGCCCATTCGTTTGCATTTGTTGGATTTATTGGTTACCTTTGCAGATGGCAAGCCATTGGCGTGCGCCCGGCCCTTGTCCGCCCGGCAGGAGGGTAATGGCGGGCGTGGAATTGACTTAACAACTAATCACCGTAAAAATGATAGCTAACAACAGAACACTGAGAACAGCAACATTGGCCGCATTGTTTCTTGCTGCGGTTGGGGTGCCTGCGCAAAAGCGCATAGGCGATTTCATCGAGTCACGTTCGTACAATGATGACAAGCGGGGCACCGAGCGTTCGCTCCAATACCGCCCCGACGGGCGCGACTTCGTGAGCGTCAACGGCAAGAACGAGTACACACGGGCTCTCTACGGGGGCTACACCGACTATCGCATCGAGACAAGCGACCGACCCATATTCGCCATATACAAGAAGCGCAACTACCGCAATGTGCGTTTCCGCGCCATCTATGATGGCCGTGAATACCCGCTCGAGGCCACCGAATGGTGTGAGGCACGCTATTCGGAGGGCTCGCGCCGATATGTGGTAAAAGACAAGTCGTGGGGCAATGCGGCCCTTTATATAGATGTGGTGGCGCTAGTCGACAGCGAGGGAGCGGTGTGGCAGTTCCGTGCCGAGGGCTTTGCAAAGCCGCTGAAGGTAAAGGCCTTGGTGTGCAACATAGCCGACAGGCGCCTCAGGCGCAACGGCGACATGGGCGCCGACAAGCCCGGATGCTTTGCCCCCGCCCCCAATGACGACGGCCTTGTCACCGCCGAGTGGGATGCAAGCGGCGAGAGCTATTTCACTGTAAGCGGCGTTGAGATAGCCAACACGCCCGCGGCAGAGGCAGCGGCGCAGTTCGGGGCGACCAAGGAACGCAACAGACTGATGGCCGCAAGGGTTGAGTTCAACACCCCCGACCCGTTTATCAACACCTTGGGCGGGGCGCTCGTGATGGCAGCCGACGGCGATTGGGACGGCCAGACCTGGCTCCATGGCTGCATAGGTTGGCGCATGCCGCTTGCCGGTTGGCGCGCCGGTTACCTTGGAGATGTGCTTGGCTGGAACGACAGGGCTGTCTCGCATTTCGACGCCTACGCAAAAAGCCAGGTGACAAACGTGCCTCCCACCATCCCGCACCCGTCGCAAGACCCGGGCAAGAACCTTGCCAGGGCAGAGAAGAAGTGGGGAACCCAGATGTACAGCAACGGCTATATATGCCGCAATCCGGAGCGTAACGACCAAATGCACCATTACGACATGAACCTAAACTACATCGATGAGCTGCTCTGGCACTTCTCTTATGACGCGGACACTGCCTACATGCGCAAGATGTGGCCGGTCATAAAGCTTCACCTCGAGTGGGAGAAGAGGAACTTCGATCCCGACAACGACGGTCTCTACGATGCCTACTGCTGCATCTGGGCGAGCGATGCACTGTACTACAACGGCGGCTCTGCCACGCATTCGTCGGCCTACAATTATCGCGGCAACCTGCTTGCGGCACGCATAGCAGAGATAATCGGTGAGGACGCGGAGCCCTACCGGGCCGAGTCCGAGCGCATACTCAAGGCAATGAACGAGCGGCTTTGGCTTGCCGACAAGGGGCATTGGGTGGAGTATGAAGACCGCATGGGTCTCGGGCGCAAGCATGAGAGCGCTGCCGTATGGTCGATATACACCCCCATCGATTGCGGTGCCGGGTCGCCTGAGCAGTTCTACAGGGCCACGCGCTACGTCGACCGCAACATCCCCCACATACCAGTCATTGCCGACGGAAAGCTGTATGGCTCCACCATATCAACCTCCAACTGGCTTCCTTACTCCTGGAGCATCAACAATGTTGCGGCTGCCGAGGTGATGCACACGGCCCTCGCATATTATGAGGCCGGCCGCAACGAAGCTGCCTTCATGCTTATGAAGGCCAATATCATGGACCAGATGTACATCGGGCAGAGCCCGGCCAACTTCGGCCAGGTTAGCTTTTACGATGCTGCCCGTGGCGAATGCTACCGCGACTTCGGCGATTGCATAGGCATATCGGCCCGTACGTTGCTGCAAGGCCTGTTCGGCATCGTGCCCGATGCGCTCAACGGGCGTTGCTTCATACGCCCGGGCTTCCCGCAGTCGTGGGACAGCGCTTCGGTGCGCACGCCCTACATGGAATACAGTTTCAAGCGTTCGGGCGACTCGTTGGTTTACGACATCACCCAGAACTTCACCCGTCCGTTGCGCATTGTCATCCGCCAGAACATTGGAGGGGGAAAATACAAGGAGATAACGGGCACTGCCGAGAAGCACCAGGTGATAAAGACCCCCATCCCGGCCATGCTCATCGAGCCGGCCATCGACGAGAACGTGCAGCACACTGTCGACCCCGTGGCATACGGGTTGGCCGAGCCCGACACCTCGGGCAAGTTCAGGAAGGTGAATATCGACAAGTTTTTCAACTCCGAGGTCGACGACATTTACAAGAACAAATATCTTTCCCCGCGCCCGCCATACACCTCACTTGAACTGCCAACGCAGGGTGTGGGCGAGTGGTGCCATCCCGACATGACTGCCGACGTCAACGACTCGGTGTTCCGCACGCTCATTGCCGACGGTGAGTTCAGCGTTGCCGGCGTGCCCTTCCGCACCCCGGCCGAAGGCCACAACATTGCCTACACGTCGCTATGGGACAACTATCCCGACAGCATAGAGATACCGTTGAAGGGCAAGGCCGCCTCGGCCTACCTGCTGATGGCCGGTTCCACCAACCACATGCAGAGCCGCATAGACAACGCATTGGTAATAGCCGAGTACAAGGACGGCACTTCTGACACGCTGCACCTGGTAAACCCCGACAACTGGTGCCCCATTGAGCAAGACTATTTTGTAGACGGCAAGGCCTTCTACACCACCGCCCCGCGTCCGTACCGCGTTGCCCTTGGCACAGGCATGGTTAGCCGCGACTTCGGTGCAGAGCTCAACATAAAGGAAGTCTACGGCCGTCCCATACCCGGTGGGGCTGCGCAGATGCTGCGTATGCCGCTCGACGGGCAGAAAAAACTCAAGTCGATAAAGCTCCGCACGTTGTCCAACGACGTGGTGGTAGGGCTGATGGGCGTGACGCTACAGTGACAACGGCCTGCGGGCCGCAATGCAACAACCGGGCTGCACCCTGCAAGGCGGGGGGCGGCCCGGTTGTTTTTGTTTGTGCGTGGGGGCGGTGCCGTTTTGTCGGGTCATTTGCCCGATGTGCATAGGCTTGGCCTTTCTCAGGCTGGCCCATTCCTGTTTACGTTGCGCCCTGTGCCTGTTGTTTTGGTGGAAAATGAATTTTTTTGGGTTAAAATGAGTGTGTTGTACATACAATGGCCGCCGGATGCTGTCTGTGCATCGTGGAAAATTCGTATCTTTGCACTATATGTACAGTAACAAAACCACACACAGGGCGTCATGATGCAGCAGCTTTGCAGGCAAGATGCCATCAGTCGCATCGATGCGCTCTACGCTGAGCGCACGCCATTCCTTTTCATCATAGACTACGACGGGAGCCGCGCCTACGTAGAGCCCGTGGCCGACGTGGATGCCGCCGAGTGCATGTTTGACTTCGGCGGCACGGGCAATGGCGCCGGCAAGCGCCGCCGCAGGCCGTCGGCGCCGCAGTGGGGCTACACCCCCGAGAGCCTCGACGACTACCGGCGTGGCTTCGACACCGTTGTGAGCAATATCAAGGCAGGCAACAGCTACCTTGTCAACTACACCTGCCGCGTGCCGTTAGAGACCGACATGACCCTGCTCGAGATGTTCCTTTGCGCCGATGCCCGCTACAGGCTTTGGCTCAAAGACCGTTTCGTATGTTTCTCGCCTGAGTCGTTTGTGCGCATCGACGGCGGCGTCATACGGTCGTATCCCATGAAGGGCACAGCCAGCCTGTCGAAGCCGGGAGCCGAGCGCGAGCTGATGGACAATGTGAAAGAGGCCGCCGAGCACGCCACCATTGTCGACCTGATACGCAACGACCTGTCAATGGTGGCCGGCAATGTGCGTGTGGCCCGCTACCGTTATTGCGAGCGCATAGACACCAACCGCGGCCCGATATGCCAGACCAGTTCAGAGATATGCGGCGACCTGCTGCCGGGCTACGGCCGGCGCATGGGGCAGATACTGTTTTCGCTGTTGCCCGCCGGGTCGATAACGGGGGCGCCAAAGCGCAAGACCATGGAGATAATAAGCCGTGCCGAGACCTACGAGCGTGGCTTCTACACCGGCGTGATGGGCTATTCCGACGGGCGGATGGTAGACAGCGCGGTCATGATACGCTATGTGGAGCAGGGTGCCGGCGGCGAGCTCTGCTTCAAGGCCGGTGGCGGCATAACAGCCAAGAGCGACCTGCTCTCAGAGTATGAAGAGATGAAGCAAAAAGTGTATGTGCCGGTTTATTGAGACGATAAGGGTTGAGCGCGGACAGGCGTGCAACCTGCAGCTGCACCAGGCCCGCGTAGATGCCACCATGGCCCGCTTCTTTCCCGGCAGCCCGGGGGTGAGCCTGGCCGGCATCCTGAGCCTCGACCCCGTGTGGGATGGGGTGAAGTGCCGCGTGGTTTACGGGCGCGGTGGTGCCGAGAGCGTAACTTATGCGCCGTATGCCATGCGCCCTGTGGCCACGCTGCGCCTCGTAGAGGCCGACATAGACTATGGCTACAAGTTTGAAGACCGCCGGCAGATAGACCGTGCATTCGCTTTGCGGGGCGGTTGCGACGATGTGCTCATCGTGAGGCGCGGCATGGTGGCCGACACGTCGATAGCCAACGTGGCCTTCGGCGACGGCCGCGAGTGGTTCACGCCGCGCCATCCGTTGCTGCCAGGCACGCGGCGGGCGGCATTGCTGCGCGACGGAGTGGTGGGCGAGCTCGACATCAGAGTGGCCGACATACCGCGTTTCTCGCACATCATGCTCTTCAATGCCATGATACCCTGGGGCGCATGTTGCCTGCCGTCGGGCAGCATACGCTGATCCGCCCGTGCCCATGCGGTTGGCAGGCCGGGCATTGAATTTGTTTTACAACACCCCTTCTCTCACAACCCTACGCCCCGTACGGCTTTCCGTTACGGGCCTTTTTGCATGGCCGCATGGCCCGTTTCGCCAATCCGAAAGGGCCGTTTTGCAATGCTGTTTGGCGGCTTTGGCAACCCGTTGGATGCCAGGCGTTTGCCCGTTGTTGCTGTATTTGCCTGAAACAATCGCTTTTGTTTACACGCGATAAGATGCAAGCACCAAGTCGGGATGCCTGTAGCCATCGGTGTGTCTGCATGGTTTTCGACGGTCGCAAAAATAGGGCCTACCACTTGTTTTTTCTGTAATTTTGCATTAACTTTGCATTGGCAAAGCATTGGCGGCAAGCCGCCGGCGGGCCATGCCGGCCCGGGCCTGTGCCGCCCGCCGCCGTAGGTGGGCGGCGGTTGCCATGGACAGCAATGCCACAACATATTTTGAGATATGCAAAGACTGATAGATTTATACCGGCAGTGGGCCGGAGAGGCCCCGGCCAACGTGCAGAAGCTGCCCCAGGCAGGCAGCAACCGCGAGTATTACCGCATGGCCGATGCCGACGGGGCCACCGTGGTCGGCGTGGTGGGCACGAGCCGCGACGAAGACCATGCGTTCGTTTACCTCAGCAATCACTTCAACAAGAGGCGCCTGCCCGTGCCGCGTGTGCTCGCCGTGAGCGACGACGAGCTGTGCTACCTGCAGACCGACCTCGGCTCGGTGTCGCTCTTCGACGCCATTGCCGGTGGCAGGGAGGCCGGAGGGCGCTACAATGTCAACGAGAAAGAGCTGCTCGTGCGCACCATCAGGGAGCTGCCCGACATACAGATAAGGGGCGCCCGCGGGCTCGACTTCAGCCACTGCTACCCGCAGCCCGAGTTCAACATGGACAGCGTTCTGTTCGACCTCAACTATTTCAAGTATTGCTTCCTCAAGCCCACCGAGCTCGATTTCCACGAGCTGAAGCTCGAGGCCGACTTCCGGCTCTTTGCCAAAGACCTCACGGCAGAGCGCGCCGACAGTTTCATGTACCGCGACTTCCAGGCGCGCAACGTTATGCTCGACGGGCGCGGCAACCCGTGGTTCATCGACTTCCAGGGCGGGCGGCGCGGCCCGTATTACTACGACGTGGCCTCGTTTCTGTGGCAGGCGTCGGCCCGCTACTCGCATAAGCTGCGCCGCGAACTGGTGTACGAGTACTACGAGTCGCTGAAGAACTACACCGAGGTGCCCTCGGTGCGCCACTTCGTAGAGCAGCTCAGCCGCTTCGTCTTGTTCCGCACGCTGCAGGTGCTCGGTGCATACGGCTTCCGCGGATACTTCGAACAGAAGCGCCACTTCATCGACTCCATACCGCCGGCCATACAAAACCTGCGCGAGATGCTCGGCCTGAAGTGCTTCCCATACCCGTATATGATGGACATGTTGAGGCGGCTCACGGCCCTGCCCCGGTTTGCCACGATAGAGCAGCCCGCCCTCAACAGGGCCGACGGCTACCGCACGGCCCACACCAACGTTTACAAGGCGCACCCGCAAGACGGCCCGGCCACGTTTTCAAAGTACGACGGGCGCGGGCCGCTCGTGGTCAGGGTGTTCAGCTTTGCCTACCGCAACGGCATACCGGCCGACGAGTCGGGCAACGGAGGCGGCTATGTGTTCGACTGCCGCAGCACCCACAACCCCGGCCGCTATGAGCCCTACAAGAAGCTGACGGGGCTCGACGAGCCGGTGATACGCTTCCTCGAAGACGACGGCGAGATACTGGTTTTCCTCGAGAGCGTATATAAGTTGGCCGACGCCCACGTGCGCCGCTACATGCAGCGGGGCTTCACCGACCTGATGTTCTGCTTCGGGTGTACCGGCGGACAGCACCGCAGCGTCTACAGCGCGCAGCATCTGGCCGAGCACATCAACGGCAAGTTTGGCGTAGAGGTGCGCATAGTGCACCGCGAGCAAGGCATATCCACTGTGCTCGAGGCACGCAGCAAGGGCAAGGAGGGCCCACAGCCATGAGCGCCGGCGCCAGGATGCAGGCAATGGTATTTGCCGCCGGGCTCGGCACGCGGCTCAAGCCGCTCACCGACACCATGCCCAAGGCCATGGTGAGCGTTGGCGGCCGCCCGCTGCTGTGGCGGGTGCTGATGGGGCTTCGCGACGCCGGGGTGGGGCGGGTGGTGGTCAATGTGCACCATTTTTCAGGCCAGATAACCCGCTACCTGGCCGACAACGACAACTTCGGGATGGACATACGCATATCCGACGAGACCGACAGGCTGCTCGATACGGGCGGCGGACTGAAGAAGGCGGCGCCGCTCTTCTGCGGCGATGCGCCAATACTGATACACAATGTCGACATTATGAGCAACGTGCAGCTGGCTTCATTCTATGCCTCGGCGGCCGGGCCCGATGCCACGCTGCTTGTCAGCGAGCGACAGACCAAGCGCTATCTGCTCTTCTCGGCCGACATGAGGCTCGTAGGGTGGACAAACATTGAGACGGGCGAGGTGCGCAGTCCTTATCCAGGTCTTGACCCGCGGTCGTGCCGCATGTACGCCTTCTCGGGCATACACGTGTTCTCGCCCCGCCTGTTTCCGCTCATGCAGCCGTTTCCCGACAAGTTTGGCATCATCGATTTCTATCTCCGTGCCTGTGCCCAGGCCGACATACGCGGATGCCTGATGCCCCGACTCAGGCTGCTCGACGTGGGCAAGCTCGACACGCTTGCTGCCGCCGAAGAGTTTGTGGCCGGCGCCGGTGGCGGTGCCGGGGCCGCGCCGGTGGGGTGAAGCCCGTAGGCCTTGGCGCCCCGCCAGCATGGCGCCAAGGCAGCATTCACGCCGGCTGCATGGTGGCCGCGGGCTCCGTTCGGGCTCGAGGGCGTTAGGCCATGGTTGGCGTCAGCCGCCAGCGTGCATGTTTTCCGGGCCAAACGGGCGTCTCCCGGGCTTGCCGTGCCATTTCCGTTTGCTTCTGCCTAAAATACACAGCGGCCCGTTTGGCGGTATTGCATTTTTGTTGTAACTTTGCATTTAAAAACCTGATGTCTTGTCGATGTCGGGTGTTGGGCTAATAACTTTAATTACATAGTATGCAACAGAAGATCATTATCCTCGACTTTGGCTCACAAACCACGCAGCTCATCGGGCGCCGCGTGAGGGAGCTCGACACATTCTGTGAGGTTCTTCCGTACAACAAGTTCCCTAAAGACGACCCGTCTGTGATTGGCGTCATCCTCAGCGGCTCACCCTATTCGGTGCACGACCCCGAGGCGTTTAAGGCCGACCTCAGCCAGTTTGTGGGCCGCCTGCCGGTACTTGGCATCTGTTACGGGGCGCAGTTCATTGCCAACTCGGGTGGCGGCAAGGTCGAAAAGACCGATACCCGCGAGTATGGGCGTGCCCATCTGCAGTGGTTTGAAGCCGGGAACCCGCTCTTCAAGGGGTTCGACGCCAACTCGCAGGTGTGGATGAGCCATGGCGACACCATCACGGCCATACCCTCCGACTGTCGCGTAATAGCTTCTACGGGCAGCGTGAAGTATGCCGCTTACGCCAGCGACACAAATCCGCTGTGGGCCGTGCAGTTCCATCCCGAGGTGTTCCATACCACCCAGGGCAAGCAGCTTCTGCGCAACTTCGTGGTCGACATCTGCGGCAGCCGCCAGGAGTGGAGCCCGGCCTCGTTTGTAGAGACCACCGTGGCAGAGCTCAAGGAGCAGCTTGGCAACGACCGGGTGATACTCGGCCTGTCGGGCGGGGTAGACTCTTCGGTGTGTGCTGTGCTGCTTAACAAGGCCATAGGCCACAACCTCACCTGCATATTCGTAGACCACGGAATGCTCCGCAAGAACGAGTTTAACAAGGTGATGGACGCATACCAGGGCCTTGGGCTCAACGTGATAGGCATCGACGCGAGCGAGAAGTTCTTTGCCGACCTTGCCGGTGTGACCGACCCCGAGCAGAAACGAAAGATAATAGGGCGCGACTTCGTCGAGGTGTTCAACGCCGAAGCCAAGAAGATAACCGATGCCAAGTGGCTCGCCCAGGGCACCATCTACCCCGACAGGATAGAGAGCCTCAGCATCACGGGCATGGTGATAAAGAGCCACCACAACGTTGGCGGACTGCCCAAGGACATGCACCTGAAGCTGTGCGAGCCGCTGAAGTGGCTCTTCAAAGACGAGGTGCGCCGCGTGGGCTACGAGCTCGGCATGCCCGAACGGCTCATCAAGCGCCACCCCTTCCCCGGACCGGGACTGGCCGTGCGCATACTTGGCGACATAACTCGCGAGAGGGTGAGCATCCTTCAGGAGGCCGACGACATCTATCTGAACAATCTGGTGAGCTATATCTGCGAAGACGGCGAGCCGCTTTACGACAAGGTATGGCAGGCCGGGGCCGTGTTGCTGTCAAACATACGCAGCGTAGGCGTTATGGGCGACGAGCGCACGTATGAGCATCCCGTGGCTTTGCGCGCCGTGACCAGCACCGATGCCATGACGGCCGACTGGGCGAGGCTGCCCTACGACTTCCTTGCAAAGGTGTCAAACGAGATTATAAATAAGGTGAAAGGGGTCAACCGCGTTTGCTATGACATCTCTTCAAAACCACCTTCGACAATAGAGTGGGAGTGACCTCCGGCCTGCTTCCGCTTTTACAAAATCCCCATGGTGCGGTAGGGCTATGCCCGCCACATCATGGGGATTTTTTTATGCCGCGGCTGCGTGCGGCGTTGCCGGTCTTTGCGTTCCTGTGTAGAGAATGCTGTTTTGCAACAAGAACAATTATGAATGCCCGCAAGTTGCCAGGTGGTTATATTGAGTTGGCGGGAGTTGGGATTCATTGTGGTAGCCCGAATTTGGCGGACAACAGCTTTTGGGGGTGCTGTCTGCTACCTACAAGAGCGAGGGCATTGAGTGATAACTCATGCTTATTCCGGCCAACTCTTTTGCATTTAGCATTATAATTAGATTTTGTGAAGTTTCGGAATAGTGTCGTATGATGTGAAAATTATGTGCGGGCAGTTGGCCGTTACGTTGGTTTTTGCTATTCTTGCAAATGCCTAATCGGCCCCATGCGCCTGCACTCATAGTGCAGCAGCATACATAGCAGCTTGTGGAAGACTCAGCGTGGCCGTATCAATGCTTGATAACAGATATTATATACACACTAAAACTATATTAAAATGCAGACAAAGACCATACTAACGGCAATGGCCGCATTGCTGATGGGCGTATGCTCAGGCGTGCAGGCAAGGGTGAAGCCGACAGAGAAGCCGCGCATACTGATAAGCACCGACATAGGAGGCACCGACCCGGACGACAACCAATCGATGGCGCATTTCCTTATGTACAACGACGAGTTCGCAACCGAGGGCATCGTGTCGTCGCCGTCTTACGGCGATGGCAGCACCGATGAGATACTCCGCATGATAGGCGTCTATGAGCGCGACCTGCCCCGGCTGAGGCAGCATGCGCCGGGGCTGGCCCACCCCGACAGCCTGCGCGCGGTGACGAAACAGGGGCGCAAGGGTGCTGCCCCGCTCTGCGGATACTCCACGGCGACCGAAGGCTCTGACTGGATTGTGAGATGCGCCCGCAAGGAAAGCGCCAAACCGCTGTATGTGCTGGTGTGGGGCGGCCTCGACGACCTGGCGCAAGCCCTGCACGACGCGCCAGACATAGCCCGGAAGATACGCGTCTATTGGATTGGAGGGCCTAACAAGAAGTGGAGCATAAACAGCTACGTGTACATCGTTGAGAACTTCCCCGACCTGTGGTTCATTGAGAACAACGTGGCCTATCGCGCTTTCATTGCCGACGGGAAGAAGGACGACAAGTATAACAAGGGCTTCTATGACTACTTTGCCAAGAGGGCAGGGGCGCTCGGGGCCGACTTCGGCTCGTATCTGGGCGGGCGGCCCAAGATGGGCGACACGCCGGCATTGCTCTACATGATGGACGGCGACCCGGCCGACCCTGCCCGTGAGTCGTGGGGCGGGAGCTTCGAACCGTGTGACAGGAGCCCGAGGGTGGTGTTCCGACGTGCGGCTACTGCTGCCGACACGGTGCAGAACTACGCCATCATCGAGTTTCACGTGGCCGGCCCTGAACTGCCCGACTCAATGGTTGGGCGGCCCTGCGTGACGCTCAACATTGCGCGCCAGAGCTGGCCGGGCTACTACGTGGGCGGTGGTGACTATATGGTGAGATACTCCACTTACACCCTCGGTACGCTGCCTTACACCATCGTTTCTGATGTCGATGGATTCCCGGTGCAGAGCGGCGCGGTGACTATAGCGAACTCATGGCCCGGCCGACGTAGGCCCACCGACTACAGTCTGGGCCGCAATTGGTGGACAGACAAGAGCTCGCCAGAGCTGTTTCACTCTTACCTGCAGGGCGGGGCAACAATATATAAATGGCGCACCGAGGTGATGGACGACTGGGGCGAGCGCTGGTCGTGGCTTAAGTGAGCGGTCGGCGGCCGGCCATTCTCCATCTCCGGGGCATGGCAGGGCAATGCGGCGGCGCATCTGTCTATAGGCTGATGCGCCGCCGCCGTTTTGTTGTTGGGCCGCTGCGCGCCATGCACCTGTTGTTCCTTTGACTTGATGCCGTGCTCTGTTGCTTACAATACGGCACGTTTCAGAGTGCAAAGCTGCCCACCGTTGGTTTTTGACGCGCTTCCGTCCGCTCGCAAGCGGGCGTGAAACATTGTGCGGGTCGGGGCTTTTTGTGGCCTCGCGGCTTTCGCGTTTGCCATTTATTTAGTATATTTGCACTCGCAAATGCAGCGGTTGCAGCGTGCGGCAAGCACGGGGCGGCCGGCGCACAGCGCAATGAAGCCCGGAGCCAAGGGCCACAATGGGCGACCGCGAGAGGCCGCCGTCGGCGCGGCGAGGGCAGAAATGACATTTATAAACAACAGCATTGGCTATTATTCGCGTTCAAGAAAAAGCCTGAGAAACTGATTTCTGAAGCAACGGGAAATTAGTGCCGATGTTCACGGAGAGTCCGGGAGGCTTTCCCTACGTATACCATTGAAGTTGATGTTTGCGCCCATATAGGGTGCAGGCTATTCTTGGTATACGTCGGGTTTGTTTCTCAGGCTTCCCGTGAACGCGAGAGAAAGGTCTGCACCTTTTTTGTTTCCCCTTGCCAAGTGATTGATAGCACGGTGCGCAAAGGCTATCAATGACAATGGCAAACAACAATCTTCATGACGCAAAGGCGGCAAAGAAGGATGAGTTTTACACCAGCATCGAAGACATAAGCAACGAGTTGCGCCACTATCGCGACTTTTTCAGGGGCAAGTCGGTGCTGTGCAACTGCGACGATCCTTACGAAAGCAACTTCTTCAAGTTTTTCGCCCTCAACTTCAACTCGTGGGGGCTGCGCCGTCTCGTGGCCACTTGCTACGACGGTTCGCCTGTGGCCGGCAGCGAGCTGCGGCTGCCCTTCGATGACTACCCGGAGCCGGTGAGGCTGCGCACGGCCTACAAGATAGTGATAACCGAGGTGCCCGACCTCAACGGCGACGGGGCAACCGACATGGCAGACGTAGACATGCTGATACGCAACCGGGCCAACGTGCTAACCCGCCTCAATGGCAACGGCGACTTCCGCTCGCCTGAATGCGTGGCGATGCTGCGCGAGGCGGATGTAGTAGTGACCAACCCGCCGTTCTCGCTCTTTCGCGAATACCTCGCACAACTTATAAAGTATGGCAAGAAGTTTTTGATAATAGGCAGCCAGAATGCCATTACCAACAAAGATTTCTTCCCGCTGATACAGGCCGGGAAAGTGTGGTTGGGCTTCGGGTTTAAGGGTGGGGCCACCCATTTTTACTCTTGCTATGAAGACACGGCCACTTCTGGTGACCACCGCAAAGGCATGATTCGCGTCTCGGGCGTTGTCTGGTATACCAACATCGACCATAAAAAGCGGCACGAAACGCTCGACCTCTACAAGAAATACAATGCTGATGAATATCCATTTTATGATAATTACGATGCAATAAACGTAGACAAGACGGCCGACATTCCGTGTGATTACTACGGGATAATGGGCGTTCCGATAACGTTTATCGACAAATATAACCCTGAACAGTTTGAGATTCTCGGCCTGACCCAGATAGGATGCCACGACCTTGTGCCCGACATGCGCCGCTATGACGACTACGTCGAGGTGAACAGAAGCAGCGGAAGAGCCACTGGGGCATCGGGGCGGAAAACAAATGAGAACGCTGTTATGGCAGGTGAAGGCACTAAAAAGACTTTCTACCGAAACGCCGAAGGGCGCACGGTGCACTCGGAATATAAGCGGATATTGATACGCAGGAAGAAAAACGGCATATAGAAATGGAAATAAAGTTGCAAAGAATAACCATCCGTCAGCTCGTTGAGGGGTTCACAAACAACGACGAGGAGGGCGTGACGGGATATGGCGGGCGACTGAATATCCGCCCGAAGTACCAGCGGGAGTTTGTTTATGACGACAAGCAAAAGATGGCGGTGATAGACACTGTGTTCAAGGGCTACCCGCTGAACGTGATGTATTGGGTTGAGACCGGGGATGAGGCCTACGAGCTTCTCGACGGGCAGCAGCGCACGATGAGCATCTGCTCTTACTTTGCCGGGGAGTTTTTTGTTGACCTCGACGGCAACCTGAAAGGCTACGACAACCTGACCAGCGATGAGCGCGAGCGTTTTCTCGGATACAATCTGATGGTTTACATCTGCACGGGCGGCACAGACTCTGAGCGCATAGAGTGGTTTCAAACCATCAACATAGCCGGGGAGAAGCTCACCGGGCAGGAGATATTGAACGCTATTTATTGCGGCGAGTGGGTCACGGAGCTGAAACGCAAGTTCAGCAAGACGGGTTGCGTGGCCATGAAACTGGGCGGCGACTACGTGAAAGGTTCGCCAATACGCCAGGACGTGCTCCACACGGTGCTCGGATGGATAAGCGGCGGCGACGTGGCGGCATACATGGCGCGGCATCAGCGCGACACGAACGCCGACCGCGAGTGGCAGTATTTCCAGCGCGTGGTGGCGTGGATAAAGTCGGTTTTTCCCCGTGTGCGCCGCGAAATGAAAGACGTTGGCTGGGGCGTATTATACGATAAATACAAGGAACGCGACTTCAGCGCAACCGAACTTGAGGCCCGCGTGGCCGCGCTGATGGAGGATGAGGACGTAAGCCGCAAGGCCGGCGTCTACCCTTACGTGCTCTCCGGCGACGAGCGACAGCTGAGCATACGCGCCTTTACGCCCCGCATGAAGCGCGAGGCCTACGAGCGTCAGCACGGCATCTGCCCCTCGTGCGGCCTGCATTTCGACCTGTCGGGCATGGAGGGCGACTATATCACGCCGTGGCACGACGGCGGGCGCACCGTGGCCGACAACTGCCAGATGCTCTGCCGCGACTGCAACCGCCGAAAGGGAGGGCGTTGAGGTGCTTCGGCTTGTGTAAAGTGTTGGTGCGAGGCTGCGGGCTGCAGTGTGCCGCCGGGCTGATTGATTGTGTGGCTTTGCGTGTGGCCGGAATGTGCTGGCAGGGCCGTCGGCAGGGTAATCCGTGCCTGTTGGGGTGAATGAAGCCGCTGGGGATAAGCAAATCGGGAGCGCCATGGCATACGCCGGCACTCCCGATAGTGGCTGTTTGAAATAAGTTGGGCCTGTTGATGGCCGGTTGCGATGGCTGCTGGGCGTTACGCCGGTTTTGCGCCATCTGCCGTCGAAGGCCATGAGAGCCAAGGTGCTTGTCAATACTCCAGCACTAGCGTCTGGCGCGGACGGAGCTTGAAGTCGTTGCTTATGTCGTATTTGCGGCCCGAAGTGACGTCGCGTGCCACGGTGCCTTGCGGCACAACCTCGGCGTAGCGGGCGGCAGAGAACGTGTTGTCAGACTTCTTTCCGTTGATGACCACGAGCACGTTCTTGCCATTGTACGAGCGGTTGATGGCGTAAACGCCCTTTATCGGTATAAACTGCGTCATCGTTCCTTTGGTCACCACCTCGTTGCCTTGGCGCCAATGCAGCAGTCGGCTCAGCCAGTTGAACATGGCGTTCTCTGCCTGTGTGCGCCCTTCGGCAGTGAAGGCGTTGCGCTTGTCGCCCGGGAAACCGCCGGGGAAGTCCTTGCGCACGTTGCCGTCGGTCACCTGCTTGGTGCCGTTCATCAGTATCTCCGTGCCGTAGTATATCTGCGGAATGCGCTTCACGGTGAGCAGCAGCGCCAGTGCCTGCTTCAGCGCGAGGGTGTCGCGGCCGTTGCCCAGGAATCGGTCGGTGTCGTGGTTGTCTATGAATGCCATCACGCTCTCGGGGTTGGGGTAGAGGTAGTCGTATACAAAGTTGTTGTATATTCGGTTCATCCCCTGCCACCAGTCGTCGGTTTCCTCGTTCTTTGCCTGGTTTATCTTGTCGTAGAAGCTGAAGTCCATCACGGTCTTCAAGTGGCTGTTGGCCTTGGCCACCTTCGAGTCTTTCTGCCAGGCAGCCGTGTATGCAGGCTCCGTCACCCACGTTTCGCCCACGGTGTTGAAGTTGGGATACTCGTCGTTGAGCTCTTTCATCCAGCGGGCCATGCCGTCGGCAAAGGCGTAGGGATAGGTGTCCATGCGTATTCCGTCTATTCCCACCGTCTCAATCCACCAGATGCTGTTCTGTATGAGGTAGGTCATCACGTGCGGGTTGTGCTGGTTCAGGTCGGGCATTGTGGGCACAAACCATCCCTCTACGGTCTCTTTCGTGTCTATCTTCGAAGCGTATGGGTCTACCACCGGCGTTAGCTTGTAGCTCGTCTGCAGGTAGTCTTCGTTCGGTTTCGGTGTTCCGCCCGACTTCTCGAGCCACTGCGGCTGGTTGAGCCAGTCGTGGCTGGGCATGTCTTTTATCCACGGATGGTCGAAACCGCAGTGGTTGAATATCATGTCCATCACCACTTTGAGCCCTTTGCCGTGGGCTTCGTCGGTCAGCCGGCGGTATTCCTCGTTGGTGCCGAAGCGCGGGTCAACCTTGTAGTAGTCCGTTGTGGCATACCCGTGGTAGGTGCTGTTGCCGCCGTTGTCGGGGCTGTTGTTTTCGAGCACCGGCGTAAACCACAGCGCGGTTACTCCGAGTTGCTTGAAGTAGTCGAGGTGTTGGCGTATGCCTTCCAGGTCGCCGCCGTGGCGCAGGCTGGGTTGCGAGCGGTCGTTCTTGTAGGGCATCATGCCTTTAATCTGGTCGTTGTCAGTCTTGCCCGATGCAAACCGGTCGGGCATAAGCATGTAGAGCACGTCGGCGTTGGTGAATCCCATGCGCTCGTCGCCGCGCTTGTCGCGTCTCTTCAGCTGGTACTTCACTTTCTTCCCCGAGAAATTGAGCGTCATCTCTCCGGGTTGCGCGCCGCTGAGGTTGAGGTAAACGAGCAGGTAGTTGGGCGAGTCGAGCCTCACGATGCTGTCTATCCTCACCCCGGGATAGTCGGTCTTTACCTCGGCTTTGCTTACGTCTTTGCCGTAAACCATAAGTTGCAGCGACGGGTTTTTCATCCCCACATACCAGTCGGTGGGGTCGATTCGGTCGATTTTCAATGCTGCGTTCATAGCCATTGCTGTTGTTAGCATAGCTATTGTCAATAACTTCCGTTTCATGTTTTTATTGTGTTATGCCTTATTGTCTTGCCTTGTTCACTTACTGCGTACCTCCGTTACAGTCTTTTGCTGCGTTGTTGGCAATGCATGGCGCCACTTGCCGTTTGCGGGCAGCAATCAGAACTATGAGGCATTTTAGCTGCGGCGTGATTTCAGGCGGGTTTTCATTAGTCGTGGAGTATCAGTGCCGACTGCGCGCTTACGGTGGCTTCGCTGCCGCTGAAGGTAGAAAGGCCATTCTCGTCTATCTTTCCCTCGTGGCATACAATGGTGTAGTTGCCCTGCGGGATGGCCACCTTGCGCTGTTGCTTGGCGGCATTGAGTATGACGATGATGTTGCGCCAGTCGTCGCGGCCGGCGTAGTCTTTCAGGCGGAAGGCCACCAGCCCGGGCTGCGTGGGCAGGAACTCGAGGTGGCGGCGCACCAAATCGGCCGAGCCCAGGCGGAATGCCGGGTGGTTGCGGCGCAGCCTTGTCAGGTTCTTGTAGTAGTCCATCACCTGCGGATAGCGATCCATGTTGTTCCAGTCGAGGCGGTTGATGCTGTCGGGAGAGTTGTAGCTGTTGTGCACACCCTTCTTGTCGCGCAGCATTTCCTCGCCGCTCAGTATGAACGGAACGCCCTGCGAGGTGAGCACCGCCGTCTGTGCCAGCATGTCGAGGCGTATCAGTTCGTCGGTCGTTATGCCCGGTATGCTCGCCCTCAGGCGGTCGGTGAGGCACATGTCGTCGTGACAACTCACGTAGCTTATCATCTGTGTGGGCTGCGATGCCCATGCCTCTGTCGAGTAATTCACCTTCGACATGTCTACCTGCGGGTGCTCGATGGCCCCTGCAATGCCAAACTTAATGCTCTCCTCCTCGCCAGGCTTGCCTGCAAGGAACGCCCCTTTGGTGTCGTCGCTGAACGGGCCGCGCAGCGCATCGCGCAGTTCGTCGCTGAAGGCGGCAATGCCCGGCATGGCCTTCATGTTGGCTTTGAGGCCCAGTTGCTCAGTGGGCAGGGCGCAGCTGCCTGCGCTCCATCCCTCGCCATAGATGAAAATGGTGGGGTCAACCTCGTCGACGGCCTTGCGGATGGCGTTCATTGTCTCTATGTCGTGGCAGCCCATGAGGTCGAACCTAAAGCCGTCGATGTGGTATTCGTCAATCCAGTAGAGCACCGACTCAACCATGAAGCGGCGCATCATTTCGCGCTCCGATGCTGTTTCGTTGCCGCACCCCGAGCCGTCGGAGTATTTGCCGTCGGCCGTCTTGCGGTAGAAGTAATCGGGATATGTGCGCTGGAAGTTGCTGCCGTCGATGTTGAAGGTGTGGTTGTAGACCACGTCGAGAATGACGCGGATGCCAGCCTTGTGCAACGCCTGCACCATCTGCTTGAACTCACGGATGCGTGTTTCGGGCTTATACGGGTCGGTAGAGTAAGAGCCGTCGGGCACATTATAGTTTACCGGGTCGTATCCCCAGTTGTATTGTGGCGTCGAAAGGCGCGTCTCGTCGACAGACGCATAGTCGAACGACGGCAGTATGTGCACGGCGTTGACACCGAGTTCCTTGAGGTGGGCGATGGCCTTGGGGTCGGTCAGCGCCAGGAACTTGCCACCGTTGGCTATCCCCGACGAAGCGTCGATGGAGTAGTCGCGGTGGTGCATCTCGTAGATGACGAGGTCGGCCGGCGACTTCACCACAGGCCTGCGGTCGTCGTTCCAGCCGGCAGGGTCGGTCTTGTCCATGTCTATGATGGCCGCCCTCTGCCCGTTCACACCCACGGCCTTGGCAAAAACGCCGGCGCATTCGCCCCTCCCGGTGTCGAATGTGTAGAAGCGGCCCATCAGGTTGCCCGTCACGGTGGCCGTCCATGTGTCGGCGGCCGTGCGTTCCATCTTCACCGTGCGATCAGGTCGTCCTTTGTGCCCGGCCTTGTAAATCCTCAGTTTCACGGTTTTTGCATTGTCGGGTGCAAACAGCCTGAATGTTGTCTGCTCCGGGGTGTAGTCGGCTTCGTTGAAAGTCTGTGCCCCGGCGGCCGCCGGCAGCATTGCTGCCAGCAGCCCGGTCAATATCGTCTTTTGAGTTTTCATTTCATGATGCAGTTTGTTTATTTGGCAAAGAGCGACATGGCGAATCCGCCGCCGCGTGCTTCCTTGATTTTCAGCACGTCGCCTTTCTTAACCGTCTTGTGGGTGATGGTATAGGCTTTAGGGTTCTTCTCGTAGTCGGCATCCTTTGCGTCTTGGTATATCGAGCACTCATACTTGCGCCCTTTGTCCAGGAAGTCGAGCTTCACCACGGCCGTGTGTCCCTCTTCGCCACACTTTCCGCCAACGAACCAGTTGTCGGTTCCCTTGGCCTTGCGGGCCACGGTGATATACTTGGCCGGTTCGGCCTCAAGGTATTTCGAGTCGTCCCAGTCGACAGCCACGTCGCGGATGAACTGGAAAGCGTCGTCGTACTTCTCGTAATGCTCCGGCAGGTCGGCCGCCATCTGCAGCGGACTGTACATGACGAGGTAGAGCGAGAGCTGTCCGCAGAGCGTGGTGTGCACGAACGACGGGTTGTCGCTCCATGTCGAGAGCTGCGTCTCGAATATTCCCGGCGTATAGTCCATCGGGCCGCCCTGCAGGCGTGTGAACGGCAGGATTACCGTGTGGTAGGGTGCGCTGCCCCCGAAGGCCTCGTATTCAGTGCCGCGGGCGCTCTCGTTGCCTATCAGGTTTGGCCATGTGCGGCACAGGCCGGTGGGGCGGGTGGCCTCGTGTGCGTTGACCATTATCTTGTGCTTGGCGGCCTCGGTCACCGCGCGCAGGTAGTGGTTGTTCATCAGCTGGCTGTAGTGGTGCTCGCCGCGGGGTATGATGTCGCCCACGTAGCCGCTCTTCACGGCGTTGTAGCCATACTTGTTCATCAGCGAGTAGGCCTGCTCCATCCATCTCTCGTAGTTCCAAACCGACGAAGACGTCTCGTGGTGCATCATCAGTTTCACTCCCTTTGAGTGTGCGTAGTCGTTGAGCATCTTGATGTCGAAGTCGGGGTAGGGCGTGATGAAGTCGAACACATCGAGCTTAGAGTGGCCGAACCAGTCTTCCCAGCCTTCGTTCCAGCCCTCGACGAGCACCTGGTCGAGCCCGTTCTTGGCGGCGAAATCGATGTATCTCTTCACCTTCTCGTTGTTTGCCGAGTGAGTGCCGTTGGGCTTGCACTTGGCGTAGTCGGTCTGTCCGAGGTGCACCGACGGCAGGTCGTTGGTGTAGCTCCACGTGCCTTTGCCCACAATCATCTCCCACCACACGCCGCAATACTTCACCGGCTTTATCCACGAGGTGTCTTCAATCTTGCATGGTTCGTTGAGGTTGAGAATGAGGTTTGAGGCAAGCATGTCGCGCGCGTCGTCGCTCACCATCACCGTTCGCCACGGAGTGTTGAACGGAGTCTGTATGTATCCCTTCATGCCTTGGCCGTCGGGGGTGAGCCAAGAGGTGAAAGTCATGGTCTTGTCGTCAAGGTTCAGGTGCATGGTGGCATAGTTTACGCATGCAGCCTCGTGGATGTTGATGTACAGCCCGTCGTCGGTCTTGAGCTGCAGCGACGTCTGCACGCCCGTGTCTGAGAATGGTGTCTGCGACGAGTTGGGCGTTATGGCCTCCTTCATCTTGCCCCTTATCTCCGACAGTCGCGAGATTACCGTCTCATACTCCTGCGTGTCGTAGTCGCCCGGAATCCAGTAGGCCGTGTGGTCGCCGGCCATTGCAAACTCCGTGCGCTCCTCCTTGATGACGAAATAGTTGAGTTGTTCCTGCTGGGGGAACTCGTAGCGCAGTCCCATGCCGTCGTCGTAGACGCGGAAGCGTATGGTCATGTCGCGCTTGGTGGCCGCCTGCGACAGCGTGACGGCCATCTCGTTGTAGTGGTTGCGTATGGTGGCCGTTTCGCCCCACACCGGTTTCCATGTCTCGTCGAACGAAGACGTGTCGGTCGACTTGACCGTGAATCCGTCCATCAGGTCGGTTTCCTCCATGCCTTTGCTGGCGTGTTTGCTCTTGGCCAGCTCCAGCCCGAGGTGGCTCGGCTTTACCACCGCCTTGCCTTTGTATGACATTTCGTAGACTGGGCGGCCTCCGTCGAGCGAGAACTTCACTTCCACGTTGCCGTTGGGTGATGTTACTGTCTGTGCTGCCACCATGAGAGGTGCAGCCAGGATTGATAGCATGATGTTGCGTTTCATTATGTTGTCTTTAGTTATCAGTTAATAATTGATTATAATGACTGTCTGTCGTTGTTGCCGGTTTGTGGCCCTATGTGTGCCGTTGTGTGGCGTTTCCTTGTTCCGGCAAGTGGTAGCGGGGTGATTGCCCGATGAAACCAAACTAACTGCGATGGCCGCTACGTGTTTAGTACAGCAGTGTTGCTGCCTTGACTTGACAATAAGTGGGCAACCACTCCCGCTACCTTAGCGATGCGATATGAGCGTGCGGGGCGTCGGCCGCAGCCACTTCGGGCGCGGCCGGCTGCCGGTCATTTCCTTCCGCTGGCGGCAATCATGTCGCCGATCTGCCTGTTGAAGCCTTCGGCCTTCATCAGGTTCTCTATGGTTATGTGCATACGGTACCTCCAGTAGTGCCGCGGGTTGGCCGGTATGTTGATGCGTTCGGCGTCGGCGTCGGCCAGCCTCAGGTCTTCGTCGGTGGCCATCCAGTCTTGCAGCGATAGCAAGCAGAGCATCGACGGGCTCGACAGGTTGCGCCACACAATGTCTTTGGCGAGCCACCCGGGCAGCGGGTGGGGTGCCGGTCCCTGGTGGTTGAGCGTGTTGTTGAAGAAGTCTTGCGTTTGTGGCCAGTCTTCGTCCCACCACTGCCTCAGCGTGGGCATGTCGTGGGTTGATATGGTGCACACCGACAGGTACGGGTTCTTTTCGAGCGCCCCGAACCTCAGGTGGTTGTCTTTTGGCATCGACTGGATTTCGAGGCTCAGTATGTGCAGCTGCCTCATCACCCATGGCACGCAGTCGGGCACCATGCCCAGGTCTTCGGCACAGGGCAGCATGCGTGTGGCCTCGGTCAGTATGGGCAGCTTCTTCATGGCCTCCTCATACCAGAACTGATTGTTGCGGTGGTAGAAATAGTCGTTGTAAATGCGGTTGAAGGCCTCTTTGTCGCAGTCCCACAGCGCCTCGTAGATGAAGTCGAGCTGCACACCGATGCGCGGATGGAACAAGTCGTGGCGCTTGCGGTCGCGCACAAAGAGCACGTCGCTTATGAGGGCGTATAGACCGTCGCGCAGCCATGTGTCGCTGTCGGACGTCTTTCCGCTGAAAGCAGCCTCGACCTTGCGCTGCGTGTCGTATTGCGGCAGCATGCGGTAGCGGTCGCCGCATCGCTCAAGGTAGTTGTCCTTCACCTCGCCGGCCCTTTCGCGGAATATGCGGTCGAGCACCCAGTCGGTGATGAACGGCGTGGTGTAGAACTCTTCCTGGAAGTGCAGGCCGTAGGCCTCAATCTCTTCGCGCGACAGTCCGAGCGACGGCGAGAACTGCCCCAGCAGCCCGTGCACCGCGTCGATGGGTATTTCCCAGATGCGGAAGAAGCCGAGCACATGGTCAATGCGGAAAGCGTCGAAGAATTCGGCCATGTTGCGGAACCTGCGCACCCACCAAGAGCATCCGTCGGCCAGCATGGCGTCCCAGTTGTATGTGGGTAATCCCCAGTTCTGTCCTTTGGTAGTGAATGCGTCGGGCGGTGCCCCCGCCTGTCCGTTGAGGTTGAAATACCTTGGCTCTACCCATGCCTCGACGCCGTCGCGGCTGATGCCTATGGGTATGTCGCCCTTCAGTATGATGTTGCGCGAGCGTGCGTATTCGTGGGCTCCGCGCATCTGGGTGTACAGGTTGTATTGCACGAAATACCAGAACGCCACCTCGCGGTAGCTCTCGGATGCCGGGTTGGCCATCAACAGGCGTTCGCCCTCGTCGAAGCGGCGGTGGTCGGGCCACGACCCGAACGAGGCCGTGCCATACATGTCGCGGTAGTGGCAGAAGGCGGCGTAAGGCACGAGCCACTGCTTGTTGGCCTCGAAGAATTGTGCAAACGAGCCCCGCTGCATCATTGCCTCGCCCTGTTCGGCATAGAGTTCGCGCAGATAGGCCAGCTTGGCGTTGTTCACCCGTTCGTAGTCAATCTGCGGCAGGGCGTTGAGCTCGGTGCGCAGTTGCTCATAGTGCTTGCGCCTTGCCTCGTCGGCGAGCGGCGGCAGCTGCCTCAGGTCGGTGTACTGCGGGTGCAGGGCATAGATGCTTATGCTGTTGTAAGGGTATGAGTCGGTCCAGGTGTGGGTGATGCCCGTGTCGTTGATGGGCAGCAGCTGCAGGGCGCGCTGCCCGGTCTGTGCCGCCCAGTCGGTCATCAGGCGCAGGTCGCCGAAGTCGCCCACGCCGAAGCTGCCTTCAGAGCGCAGCGAGAACACCGGTATCACAGTGCCTGCCATGCGCCAGGCTGGGGCTTCGAGGCGTGCCTGCTGCAGTTCGCACACCATGGTCTCGCCGGCCCCGAGCGCCGGTATGCTCATCCTTCGGTTGTCGCCCCATTCCCACTTGTAGGCCAAGGGGCTCTCGCTGTCGGCAGCCACAAACTTGAATTCTATGTTTTTTGCAAACAGCCTGTCGGTGTCTATCACGGCCATCCATTCGTTTGGCTTGTGCTCGGCCATGGGGTATCCCTTGGCAGCGTTCCATTCGCCGAGCAGCGAGTCGTTGCCCACCATGACGAGTTTCTGGTTACCTGCCAGCTGCGGGGCCTTCACTTTCAGCACCACCGCGTGGCGCGGCCTTTGCCCGGCCTGCGTGTTTGTGTGGCTGCGGGCAGCCACACATTCGGTTATCGCCGAGCTGTAGAGGTGGGCATCGTCGGGCAGGTCGGTCCAGTTGTCGTAGATATGGTAAGTCTGGCTGCCGTCGAGCTCAAGCCTGTGCGGGCTCACCATCCACTCGTGCCTGGCCCGGCAGCCGTTTTTCATCACGCTGTAGTAGTAGTCAATTGTTTCAGGCAGCTTCTTGTCAACGGCTACGTTGCAAGACCATTGGCTCCCCTCGTCGGTGTCCATGGCGATGGTCTTGTCGCTCCCATCGTCGTTGAAGGCTATTATGTTCAACGCCAGCTCTTCACCATAGCGGGTGTTGTAGTTAATGTTAAAATGTAAATTCATATATGGTGGTTTTTAGTTTACGAGTGTAAAGTTACGAATTTAGCTGATAGGCAGTTACGTGTTGACCATCGAAAAGGTTGATTGTTTGTGCAATCGGTTGCGCATTGCCCCGCGGTCAATGCCCGTTTCATTGCGTCGGGGCCCTATCCCCCGCCTGGCATCTGGGCTCCCTAATCCAGTGGCTTTTGCCAATGCCTTGCCATCCGGCATGTAGGTTTCCCGTGCGGCAATATCCTGTCAGGCCCTGAGTCGGCCAGGTTGCTTCGCCAAAAGAAAGCGGCCGAGGGCAGTCGGCACAGCCGGTTGGCGGGCCGCCAGGGCCACTTTGGGTTGGTTGCCGGGCGGCGTTTCATGGCCGGCTTACCGCCCAGGAAAGCGTGGCGTTGGCAGCCTGTTTTGCGGTATGTGCCGTTTTGCGTTGCCGAACGGCCCGTATTGCATGCCAAAACGGCCCGTTCCTCATTCTCAAACGGCCGCTTTTGCCGTGGCTTGGCCCACCGCTCTTTCGGCAAGGGCGCCGGCCAATATTCGCGGCAGCAGCGCAGGGGCGCTTTGGGCACTGATGAACGGTAGTGTATAAAGGCACAGACCGGCATCCGGCGGCATGGTAGCCTGTTTGGAAAAAAATATGCCGGGAACCACCCCGGCATATTCATTTATGCTGCATTCGTGCCGCCCCGGCCTCACTGCCTGTCTTTGATGACCGCCACGCATGCCGCCCCGACTATGAGGCAGATGCCAGCCACCAGGAGCATGTTGCTCTGCGAGCTGCCCACCATCGACAGTATGGTGCCGCCGAATGCGGCCGCCACTATCTGCGGTATGCAAATGGTGCCGTTGAACAAGCCCAGGTACACACCCATGTGGCCGTGGCCTTCGAGCGCGTTGGTGACCAGGGCGAAGGGCATGGCCAGCATGGCGGCCCATGCGCAGCCTATGAGCAGGTAGGGGACGAAGAGCACGTATTGGTTGTGGATGAACGGCACCATGCAGAAGCCGGCGCCGCCCAGGATGAGGCTGAGGCTGTAGGCCAGCTTGCGGCCGGGTATGACCGAGAGCACCACGGCCCATACAACGCTGCCCACGGCCTGCACGGCGAAGAGCACGCCCACCCAGTTGCCGGCTGCCTGGTAGCCTTCGGATGCCACGTCGGTGGTTTGCCAGCAAGTCTCGGCTATGGTGCCGTTGGTGTAAGTCCACATGTACATGAACGCCGCCCAGCAGAAAAACTGTACGAGGCCCACGGTCCAGAATGTCGACGGAGCATTGCGCAGCAGCCGCATGATGTTCACCTTCTCTTCGTTTAGCGGCTTGTCGAGCCCGTGATACTCGGCATATTCGGCCGGGGGCATCTCTTTCACCTTTGCAGTGGTGTAGATGACGCAGAGTATCAGTATGGCAGCGCCGATGTAGAACGAATAGATGACCGAGTCGGGCACCACGCCCTTGGGGGCCACGTTGCTAATGCCGAGCACTGTGAAGAAGAACGGGAACACATAGCCCACCAGCGAGCCGGCGTTGCAAAGGAAGCTCTGTATGGAGTAGGCCAGCGTCTTCTGCTTCTCGTTGACCATGTCGCCCACGAGCATCTTGAATGGCTGCATGGCCATGTTGATGCTCGTGTCGAGGAACATCAGGGCGCACAGCCCGAATATCATTGCGGTGGATACTGTCATGCCCAGCGACCCTGCGTTGGGCAGCAGGCACATCACGACGACAGCCGCGGCGGCGCCCACGAACAGGTAGGGTATGCGCCTGCCGAAGCGGCACCATGTCTTGTCGCTCAGGGTGCCCACGATGGGCTGCACTATGATGCCCATCAGTGGCGGCAGAATCCAGAAGTAACTCAGTGAATGGGGGTCGGCGCCGAGCGTGGCGAATATGCGCGCGATGTTGGCGCTCTGGAGTGCGTAGGCTATCTGCACCCCAAAGAATCCGAAACTAATGTTCCATAGTTTCCAGAACGATAAATCCGGTTTTGTCTTCATATTTATGTTTTAAGTTATTGGCTTTGTCGTTTGCCCGTACGGGCCTTCGTCGGCTTTCGCCCGCGGGGCCGGGCCGCAGCGTGCCCCGGGATATGCCGGCGCCCTGTCGCAGGGCGCCGCAGGCTCTCGTCCACCGCCGGGGGGCGGTTACAGCGTTGAGCCTCTCACTATGAGCTGGGTGCGGACAACGCGCTTCTCTACCTTTTCTATCGACAGCGTGCCCTTCACCTGGCTTATCAGTATGTCGGCTGCCTCCATGCCCATGACGTGGCCGCGCTGCTCTACGGTGGTCAGCATGGGGTCGCAGGCCGTGCTGCGGTTGCTGTTGGTAAACCCGCAGATGGCAATGTCGTCGGGCACCCTGAACCCTTTTTGCTTGGTTGCGTAGAGAGCTCCTATGGCAGTGTCGTCGTTGACGGCGAAGATGGCGTCGGGATGGTCGTCGCCTTCAAGTATCATCGGGGTTATTCGCTCGGCTTCCTCCATCGTGTCGCATTCGTAGACAAGGTTGCTGTCGGCCTTCAGGCCGTGGCGGAGCATGGCGTCTTTCCATCCGTTGAAGCGGTTCTTGAATATCTCGAGCGACTGCTGCGAGCCGAAGAAGGCTATGCGCTTGCAGCCCGTCTCGATGAGATGCGACACGGCGTTGTAGGCGCCAATGTAGTCGTCGACCACCACGCGGCTGGCATCGACGCCCGTGCAGATGCGGTCGCAGAATACTATGGGCATGTCGTTCTCCACATACTGGGTGAAGTGGGCATACTTCTTCGTGTCTTTGGCCTGGACGACAATCAGTCCGCACACCTTATATTTATAGAAATTGTTGCACAGGGTCACCTCGCGCTCGTAGCTCTCGCAACTCTGGTTGACCATCACGAGGAAGCCCTCGGCCGAAGCTTTCTCTACGATGCCGGAGATGATTGAGGCGAAATAGTAGTGCACAATCTCGGGAACGACCACGCCTATGGTCTTCTGCGGCTCCACCTTGCTATGGCGCAACGTGCCAGCCAGGGCGTTGGGAATGAAGTTGTGCTCCCGCGCGAAGGCCTGAATCTCAGCCCTACGCTCGGGACTTATGCGCGGCGAGTCTTTCAGTGCCCTTGATACTGTGGATACTGAAGTGCCCATCTGGCGCGCAATGTCCTTCATTGTCAGTTGTGTCGACCTCTTGCCCATCGTCTTCTTTGCTTGCGACGACAAAATTATTCAAAACTCCCTAAGTGGAGGGTAACACATTATTAAATATTGAAATTTATGTAGCGCAATCGATTGCGCAAGGACAATGGGCAGTTTTATATCATAAAAAACATGAACAAACACGAATAAACCTATCTTTGCAATGTCGTTGAGGATCTGCGAAGAACCCGCGACAGCCCTAAGACCAAGGACGAACCAATAACTAATAAGTACATAAATATTAACTTTTAATTAATGCAAAATGAAACAGGTGAGCATTAGATGCCCGTTTAGGTTTGCTGCATTATTGGTCAGCATATTCCTATCGGTAGGTGCCTTTGCACAGATTACTGTCAAGGGCCATGTGAATGACGACACCGGCGAGTCGGTCATCGGCGCGACGGTGCGCGTGGAAGGTGCCCAAGGCGGCACGGTTACCGACTACGAAGGTAATTTTACTATCAAGGCCCGTGAGGGAGCTAACATCAACATCACTTATGTAGGCTACCAGCCGGCAACGGTCAAGGCAGCGCCCTCGGTGCTTGTGGTGCTGAAAAGCGACGCGCAGGTGCTCGACAACGTGGTGGTGATCGGCTACGGCACGGTGAAGAAGAGCGACTTGACAGGGTCGGTGACGGCCTTGAAGCCCGATTCAAAGAACAAGGGCCTCGTGGTCAATGCCCAAGACATGATCCAGGGCAAGGTGGCCGGCGTCAATGTCATATCCAACGACGGTACTCCCGGTGGCGGCGCGCAGATACGCATACGCGGCGGTTCGTCGCTCAACGCCAGCAACGACCCCCTTATCGTGATTGACGGTATGGCTATGGACAACGACGGAGTGAAAGGACTGTCGAACAAGCTGTCGATGATTAACCCCCAAGACATCGAGTCGTTCAACGTATTGAAGGATGCTTCGGCCACAGCCATCTACGGTTCGCGCGGTTCTAACGGCGTAATCATCATCACGACCAAGAAGGGGCGCAAGGGCCAGAAGCCCACTGTGTCTTACTCGGGAAGCATGACAATAAGCACAAAGAAGAAGACTGTCGACGTGCTTGACGCCGATGGGTACAGGTCGCTCATAGAGGATATCTATGGCGTGGACAGCGAGGCATACAGCGCCTTGGGCACCGCCAACACCGACTGGCAGGACCTTATCTACCGCACGGCGTGGAGCCACGACCACAACGTTACGTTGTCTGGCGCGCTCAAGAACCTGCCTTACCGCGTTTCTGTGGGCTATACCAACCAGGAGGGTATCCTGAAGACATCAGACTTTGAGCGCGTGACGGCATCGATCAACCTCAACCCGTCATTGCTTGACGACCACCTGACAATGAACCTCAACGCCAAGGGCATGTATGCGCGCACGCAGTATGCCGACGGTGGCGCCGTGGCGGCTGCTGTCAAGATGGACCCGACGCAAGACCCCTATAGGTTTACATCCAAGTATCACCAGGATTTGCTGTATGACAGCACGAATGACATCTCGTTGGTTCCATATACTCTCAAGAATTTCGGTGGGTATTTTGAGTGGACAACCACCGCTTCGTACGGCGACTCTTCGTGGAAGAACACTTACAACAGCACGGCCGAGATACCAAACCCGATGGCGCTGTTGTATGAGCGCGAGGACATTGCCCACAGCCGCGCGTTCGTGGGCAGCGCAGACATTGACTACAAGGTGCACGGCTTCGAGGACTTGCGCCTGCACCTGACGCTTGGTGCCGACATATCAAAGGGACGCCAGTCGTTGGCTTCGAGCCCGGCTTGCCCGCGCACAATGTATTACGGAAGTTATGGCGCCGAGGAAATACTCAAGCGCAACCTCTCTCTCAGCGCATACGTGCAATACTACAAGGACTTCAACGAGGAGCATCACTTCGACGTCATGGCCGGTTACGAGTGGCAGCACTTCTGGAAGAGCACCAGCAACGACTACGTAGGGTATTACCGGATGACTAACGACGACCTTACACTGCGCGGAACAGCACGCCCCCACACTCCGTACAACGACAAGACGGAGAGCTACCTGGTGTCGTTCTTCGGGCGAGCAAACTATATTCTGCTCAACCGCTATTATCTCACTGCCACTGTGCGCCGCGACGGTACCTCACGCTTTAAGGAGCACTGGTCTACATTCCCGTCGTTTGCCTTTGCATGGAAGGTCAACGAGGAGTCGTTCCTCAAAGACGTCAACTGGCTGTCTGACTTGAAGCTGCGCCTGGGATGGGGTATGACCGGACAGCAGGCCGGAGAGAAAATTGACAACTACAACTGGATCCCGTCGTACTCTATAAGCACCGGCACCAACGGATTCTATCCCGTGACAGGCACCGGCGTGCTCTACAGGCCGAACAACTATACACCAGAACTGAAGTGGGAGACAACCACGACATACAACGTCGGGGTGGACTTCGGCATTCTCGACCAGAAGCTCACGCTGAGCATCGATGGATATTATCGCAAGACGAAAGACTTGCTCAACTATGCCCCGCTTGCCGCAATGGCCGGATTCAGAAACCAGGCTTGGCAGAACATCGGTACGCTCGAGAACAAGGGCTTGGAAATATCGGCAGACTGGAAGGCCATAACAACCAAGGACTTCTATTGGAACATCAACTACAACCTCACATTCAACAAGAACGAGATCACTGACCTTACGGGTGTGTCGGAAAACGGGGCCCCGGTGGCCAACACCGACATCAAGGTGGGACAGGGAACAGGCTCGTACCTGCAGTACAACCAGGTGGGCTATCCTTGCAACTCGTTCTATGTTTACCAGCAGGTGTACGACAGCAACGGCAATCCTATAGAGAATTTGGTTGTCGACCGCAACGGCGACGGCAAGATAAGCGAAGACGACCGCTACCTCTACAAGAGCCCGGCACCCGACGTGACGATGGGTCTGTCTTCACGTATGGAGTGGAAGAACTGGGACTTCGGCTTCTCGCTCAGGGCCAGCTTCGGCAACTATGTGTATGACGGAATACTCGCCGGATGGAGCAACATGAACAAGGGAGAGGTGTTCTCCAACTCGCTCAAGTATCTGTCCAACCGACCCGTTGACGCTTTGGCACGCAACTGGCAGACTTATGAGATGACAGCCAAGATGTCTGACTACTATGTTAAGAACGCTTCTTTCCTGAAGTGTGACAACATTACTCTCGGCTACAGCTTTGAGAACCTGTTCAAGATTGGTTCTTACAAAGGTCTCTCTGGACGTATTTACGCAACCGTTTCGAACGTGTTCACTATATCAAAGTACAATGGAATTGACCCGGAAATAAACAACGGATACGACAACAACCTCTATCCGCGTCCTATTTCGTATATCCTGGGCCTGAACTTGAATTTTTAAATAGACTACAATCATGAAAAGATATATGAAGAACTTGGTTTCAACAGCGGCCATCGGCCTTGTGTTTGGAATCGTATCTTGCACGGGCGACCTGGATGTAACACCAATAAGCCCCAACATTGATACTGAATTAAATGCTGACGGACTGTTCAACAAGTGCTATGCCAACTTTGCCCTTGCCGGCAATGGCGGCGCCAACGGCGACTGCGACATCGACGGTCTGGATGGCGGAACGACGGGATTTGTGCGCCAATTGTTCAACTCAAACGAGCTGACAACCGACGAGGCTATTTGTGGCTGGGGCGACGACGGCGTGGCAAGCTTCTGCTATAACTCATACAATGCCTCGCACCCTATGCTGAAGGGATTCTATTACAGGCTTACAACAGGCATATCTTATTGCAACAGATACCTTGAGCTGATAGGCGACGCCGAGCCGACAAAGCGTGCCGAGGTGAGGTTCTTGCGTGCATTCCAGTACTATCTGCTCATGGACGGGTGGGGAAATGTGCCTTTCACCACAAAGTCGCTGGACAAGCCGGTGCAGTATTCAAGGGCCCAGATGTTTGAATGGATTAACAATGAGCTCGCCGAGATAGAGCCTGACTTGTCTGAACCGAAGGCTAAGAAATCCTCAGACCAGGGATATGGCCGCGTAGACAGGGCCGCTTGCTGGCTGCTGCAGGCCCGCATGGCTCTCAATGCAGAGGTTTACACTGGCACCGCTCAGTGGTCGCAGGCTAAGACTTATGCCAACAAGGTGATGACATCATCATATAGGCTGAACACTCAGGGAGTGGGTGGATGGACTGCATACCAGATGCTTTTCATGGGCGATAACGGCGAGACCGACGCTGCTTATGAGGGCATTTTCCCGTTGCTGTGCGACGGTCTGAAGACCACAAGCTGGGGTACGTCGCTTTTCCTGATGGCTGGATGCTTCGACAACAAGATGCATGCAAACCCCAAAAACCTCAATGCGACAAACGGAACCGACCAAAACTGGGGTGGAAACCGCGCGCGTCCCGACTTGATCAGGAAGTTCTTCCCCGACAAGTCTGCCGATGTGCCGCAGGTAGCGTCGTATGATATGTATGTGGCAGCAGGCGACGACCGTGCTCTCTTTGACGGAATCGGACGCACTTTGGACAACGACGACGTTTCGACATTCACCAGTGGATATGCCGTTGCCAAGTTTACGAACTTCAAGACCAATGGTGCTGCAGGAAGCGATGCTACATTCCCCGATGCAGACTTCTTCTTGATGCGCGTCGCCGAGGCTTACCTGACATACGCCGAGGCCGATGCTCGCTTGAATGGAGGCAAGACATCTATCGACGGAACCAAGGCTATCAATGACATTCGCAACAGAGCTCACGCCTCAACCCGAAGCGAATCAGCCTCTTATTCGTTGTCTGAGATATGTGACGAATGGAGCCGCGAGTTCTACTTTGAGGGCCGCAGGCGCACTGACCTGATTCGTTTCGGACGTTACGGTGGCAACAACAACTACAATTGGCAATGGAAGGGCGGCGACAAGGCTGGCCGCAACTTCGACTCACATCTGAATATCTTTGCCATTCCAACAGAAGAGTTGACCGCTAACAGTAATCTGAAGCAGAATCCTGAGTATTGATTCAGCATTTGAGTATGATTAATTTAATTAAAGATAATAGCGATGAATAAGATAATAAAGTCAATGTTGATGATGGTGGTGGGGCTTGGCTTGCTTACAGCCTGCTCCGACGATACGGACTCTAACCCGACTGTTGTTACACCAACAAAGTTTGTCCTGAATACACCGGCGGCTGCGAACCAGCCCATCGACCTCACCAACTCAACAACGGTGAACCTGACTTGTTCACAGCCAGACTACGGTTTCCCGGCAAGTACAGGTTATACAGTGCAGGTGTCTTTAAAGTCCGACATGAGCGACTCTATCGAGATAGCACAGGTTTTTTCGTCGGTGAACATCAATCTGGATGCTTACACATTGGCAAGCGCCCTCACACAGCTTGAGCTTTCTGAAGGAAAGACCGAGCAGGACTTCCCGCTTGTGAGCAAGGTTTATTTGCGCCTGAAGGCACAGATGCTTACCAGCACCAACTCTCCTGTGCCTGGCACGGAGATTCTCTCAAACGTGATTAGCTTGGACAAGGTCATGTTCGAGTTCTCTCTGCCCCCTGTTACTGTGCCAGAGAAACTTTATGTCATGGGCAACTTCACCGATGGTAAGTGGGACAAGGCCGTCGAGATGGTCATGGTTAATGGCACTACCAATGTGTTCTGGGCCATGGTATATGTTGATGCTGACGGCATCATGTTCAACTCGGCCATGGCTTACGATGGCAATGAGGTTGGATATGCAGGATTGAACTCAGTGTCCGGAGACCTTGCAAGCCAGATAAAGGATAATGGCGGCAAGATAGCATCAGACAAACCACAATGGACACTCATGGTTGTCTCTGCGTCAGTGTCGGGCCGTACAATCCTTTACGACGTTCAGTTCTTGAAGCCCGAGGTATGGCTTATGGGCCCGTGCATCGGCGACAAGGACTGGAAGGAGCAGAATCCTGCAGGTCTTTTCAGTGTTCCTGCAGACGCCAAGGGTTCGTTTGAGTCGCCCGCCTTCACGGGAGCAGTGCCCGGTGGCGATGGTGACGGAGTGCGCGTTTACGTCAAAGTGCCCGGATATGATTGGTGGAAGTCTGAGTTTATCGTTATTTCAGGCAAGATAGTTTACCGCGGCACAGGTGGCGACCAGCAGCGTGTGGCAGGTTCTGTCGGCCAGAAGATGTATCTGAACTTCGCTACCGGCACCGGCGAAATTAAGTAATAACAACTTTATATTGACGAATTATGAAAAGGAAATCATTATATGCGCTGACAGGTTTAGTACTGTTAAGTATGGCATCATGTTCTGATGATTATACTGATTGGGCCAATCCGCAGTCGAGTGCGCAAGAACCGGCTATCACAATACCTGGTTTTTCTTCATCATACGTAGGTGATGCAAGTTATGTCGTAGACTTGTCGGCAAGCGAGTCAGACAGCGTTAAACTGTTTTCATTGGCCGTTCCGGCTCTTCCAGAGGGTTACTCGGTTGAGAACGTGCGTGCTGAATTGCTTGATGGCAACCAGTCCAAGCAGGTGCTTAACGGTGATGTCAACGGCAGGGTGGCAACAGCCGAGCTCCAAGACGCTGTGGTCACGTCTTATGGCAAGCGTCCCACGGCACGTCCTTTTACCGTGCATATATATGCCAATGCCACGAAGAATGGCGAGGCTGTGTTTGTTGATGCCCGTTCTTTTGAGGCAAAGGTGTCTCCTTCAGCTCCGTATCGCATCGACGATGGGTATTATTTCCAGTATGGCGATAACAACACTGCTGAGTTTACCCACAGCAGTGCCGATGTCTACGACGACCCGGTGTTCACCGTTACGGTGAAGACAACCGAGGACAACGCCACTTGGCAGATAGTGTCGAACGCTGCTACCAACGATGTAGGATTGTATTTCGGCCCCGAAAAGGATGGCAGCACCGAGCTCAGTGGCAAGCTCGTGTCTGAGAACGCCGGCAAAGGCGTGCTCGGGAAGGCAGGTCACTACCGCATAACCATCAACATGTGGGAGCGCACTTATGCCATCGAGGCATTGAACTTTGCCCCATACATATACGAGATTGGCAACAACACCAGTTGGTCGTCGACCATTCCGCTTGCCGGTGTGAACTACGACGGCACCTACCGTGGCTTTGCTTACCTCAACGGTGAATTCAAGTTCAAGCCCAACCCTGCCGACAACTGGACCGGCGACTGGGAGAAGGCTTCGGGCGACGCTTACTCTGGAACTCTCACCGAGAACGGAAGCAGCAACATCGACGCGCCTGAGACAGGCTTCTATATGATGGATGTGAACATCGTTTCGATGACATACAACCTCACCCGCATCAACACCATCGGCCTCATCGGCGATGCTACGTCTGGCGGATGGGACACTGACACAGAGATGACGTACGATGTAAGCGAGGGATGCTGGACTGTCACCACGTCGCTTGTTGACGGCAAGTTCAAGTTCCGTGCCAACAAAGGCTGGGACATCAACTGGGGCGGAAGCACAGACAACCTTACTTCCGGTGGCAGTGACATCAGTGTGTCTGCCGGCAATTACACCATCAAGCTGTATCTGTCGTGCGAAGGCATGAACCATTGCACCATGACAAAGAATTGATTTCTTTGTTAAGAATAGAGGGGAGCTCCGTTGTAACCGGCGGAGTCTCCCTTTTTTCAATTGCATCTTTTTAAATTTATAACCTAAAACGACCACATGCGAAAACCATTACTTCTTTTGGCCCTGGCTGCTTCTGTCTGTGCGGTTGCCCAGCAACGGCTGCTCGGTGGCGACATATCTATGTTGCCGTCATACGAAGAGAGCAAGGCTGTCTACCGTGATTCGGAAGGCAAGGCTGTCAAACCGCTTGAAATGTTCAGCCAACTTGGTTGGAATGCCATGCGCGTAAGGCTGTTTGTCGACCCCGGGCTGGCCCCCGCCGACCACAAGGATGAAGGAGTGTGCCAGGACATCGGCTACGTCAAGCGTCTGGGCGCAATGATAAAGCGAGCCGGTTTCCGGTTTATGCTCGACTTCCATTACAGCGATACATGGGCCGACCCGGGCAAGCAGTTCATGCCAGCACGTTGGTCGGGAGTGCCTCGGACGGCTCTTCCCGACAGCGTCTATGCCTATACCCGAGCAAGCCTTGAAGCATTGGTCGGTGCAGGTGCAGCCCCCGACCTCATACAGGTGGGCAACGAGATAAGCAACGGCATGATGTGGCCCGAGGCAAAGACATCGCCATTCGACGATGCCAACCAGCAACTCTTCGGCAGCCTGCTTGCCGCCGGTTGCCGTGCCTGCCGCGATGTGTGCCCTGAAGCAAAGGTTATCATCCACACAGAGAAGGCCGGCGACTGGGCATTCACCAAGGCGTTCTATGACCGTCTGGCCACGCTCGACTATGATGTCATTGGCCTGAGCTACTATCCGATGTGGCACAAGGCCGTGGGAGTGCTGTCGGCAACACTCGATTCGCTTGCGGTGCGTTATCCCGACAAGCCCGTCATGATTGTCGAGACGGCTGCCTACTACTCTCACGCCAACGACCGTTGGGCAGCCTCGCCCGACCAATATGCCGAGTTTTATCCCATCAGCATCGACGGGCAGCGCATGTTCACACGCGAACTGGTGGCCGAATTGCGCCGCCATGCCAATGTCACCGGACTGTTCTGGTGGTTTCCCGAGGAGAACGGCAGCTGCGGCAGTATGATGGGCAATTGGATCAACCGCGGACTCTTTGACAACCGCACCGGCAGGCTGCTGCCGGCGGTGTATGATTTCATGGGGTTCATCGGTGAGTAGGCCCGTGTCTCCGTCGCTTTCCGTTGCACATCGGTTTTATGGTAGACTCTTTTAAGAGATGTACAAATAGCAATTCAATTACTAAAAACAAAACCTTTTATGAAAATATTCAATTCTCTTTTGGCTTCGATGCTGCTCTTTCCGGCTTGCTTGAATGCACAAGGCTGGCCGGCCAACTATGGTGGCGTGATGCTGCAAGGGTTCTACTGGGACTCGTTTGTAGACACACAATGGAGCAACATCGAGTCGCAGGCCGACGAACTGTCCGAGTTTTTCGACCTCGTTTGGGTGCCCCAGAGCGGCAACTGCAACACAACCTACAACGTGATGGGCTACACCCCGGTGTTCTATTACGACCAGAACAGCAGTTTCGGAACCGAGTCGCAGTTGCGCTCTATGATTTCGGCGCTCGGCAAACGCGGCGTTGGCGTCATTGCCGATGTCGTTGTCAACCACCGTGGCTCGCTCGGTGTGGGCGGTTCGTGGGTTGACTTCCCGGCCGAGACCCACAACGGCGTGACATACCAGATGGGTCTTGCCGACATTTGCCGTGATGATGATGGCGGAGCTACGGCCCGTCTGTACAACGTCACCGGGGCGGCAGACACGGGCGAAGACTGGAGCGGGATGCGCGACCTTGACCATACGTCTAAGAATGTGCAGGACAATGTCATTGCCTACTTGCGTTTCCTGAAAGACGAGCTTGGTTATGCCGGCTTCCGTTACGACATGACCAAGGGCTATGCTGCCAAGTATACGGGCCTCTACAACTCTACCGTTGCACCCCAATTCTCGGTCGGCGAGTATTGGGATGGCAACGCCACATTGCTGCGCAACTGGGTCGACGGCACCATGGTTGACGGCAAGCCTCAGTCGGCTACGTTTGATTTCGCCACCCGATATGCCATCCGCGATGCCTGCAACGGCGGTAACTGGAGCAAGCTCTCGGGCATAGGACTGGCTTCTTATCGTGACTACAGGCGCTACGCCGTCACGTTTGTCGAAAACCACGATACGCAATACCGCGATGCCTCCAGCCCCGGCGACCCCGTGCGCTCGTATGTCGAGGCTGCCAATGCCTACATACTGACCATGCCCGGCACGCCATGCGTGTTTCTTTCTCACTGGAAGGGTTACAAGAATGCCATAAAGCAGCTTGTGACGGTGCGCAAGATGGCCGGCATAACCAACCAAAGCACCACCCGGGTGCTCAACAACTCCTCTTCACTTTTTGCTGTCGAGGTTACCGGCAACAAGGCCGGCGTCATTGGGGTCTATGGCACAGGGGCATATACAGCGCCTGCTGGCTACAAGCTCACGGCGTCAGGCAACGGTTACAAGGTATATGTGTCAGGTTCGGCCGAGTCGCCTTGGGTTAGTGCACCGTCGGGCACGTATGATGGTGCTTTCAGTGTCATCCTGTCGGCAATCAGCGCCGATGCCTCGGCACGCATTGTCTATACCACCGACGGCACCGAGCCAACGGCCTCGTCGGCATCGCTGCCCGATGGCGGCAATGTCAGGATAACCGCCACAACCACGCTCAAGGCTGGCTTGCTCAGCGGCGGCGTGGTGAGCAACGTTATCACGCGGCATTACGCCATCGAGCCTTTCGAGGCCCACAAGGCCACGGTCTATGTGAAAGACCCGGGGTGGAGCTCGCTATATCTTTATGCCTGGGCAAACGATGCCGCCTCGACACAACTCAACGGCGCATGGCCCGGCAGCAGGGTTACGGCCACCTGTGACATCAACGGCGAGCGTTGGTATTACCAATCGTTTGATGTTGCCACGTCCGATTATTCGTTTAACGTGATATTCGACCAAGGCAGCAGTTCCGGCCAGACAGTAGACATAGGCCCGATATCCGAAGACAAGTATTACGTCATATCCGAAGGGATGACCAACGGCAAGTATACCGTTACCGATGTCACCGGCAATTACTCGGCCATAAGCGGTGTCGTGGCCGGCGACCTTGCCTCGCAAGGCCCTGTGAAAGTCTACACCGTGGGCGGCCAGTTGCTGCGTGTGGCCCCTGCCGGCACCTCTGTCGCAAATGCCGTTGACGGCCTTGGCAAGGGCATCTATATCGTAGGCGGAAAGAAAGTGGTAAGGTAAACCAACCCAACCCTGCTTTTTATGAGAATCAAAATCATCGTTGCGGCGCTGGCGTCAGTACTCCTGATGCCGGCGTCGGCACATAAATATGTAGGAGGCGACATTTCGTTGCTTGCCGACTACGAGGCTCATGGCGCCCAGTATTACGACGCCTCGGGGCAGCCCATTGCCCGGTTGCTGCCGTTCTTCGGCCGTCAGGGGTTGAACGCCATGCGCCTCAGGCTTTTCGTCGACCCATCCAAGGCCACAGATGCCGAGAAAGGCGAGGGCGTGAAGCAAGACCTTGACTACGTGAAATCCCTCGGTCGGCGCATAAAGGATGCCGGTTTTTCACTGTTGCTCGATTTCCATTACAGCGACACCTGGGCCGACCCTGCCAAGCAGTTCACCCCCGACGCATGGCGTGGGCTCAGCGGCGACGCCCTCAACGAGCGTCTATATGATTACACGCGCAACGTGCTTGAGGAGATGGTTGCGGCCGGGGCAGCCCCCGACCTCATACAGACCGGCAACGAGATAAGCTACGGCATGCTGTGGGGGCCGCGTTATGATGAAGGCTCGTTGCAGCGTTATTATGCCGTTGGCGGCACCGAGGCAACCGAAAAACGCTTCACCTCCCTTCTTGCCTCTGCCATCAGGGCGTGCCGCGAGATATGCCCTAAGGCCCGCATCGTGCTTCACACCGAGCGCGTGGCCCAACCGTCGTATCTCACCGCCTTTTATGATGACATGGATGCGGCCGGGCTCGACTACGACATCATAGGCTTGAGCTATTACCCTTACCACCACGGCCCGCTCCAATCGCTTGATGCTGCGCTCACAACGTTGGCGGAGCGCTTCGCCGACAAAGAGGTGATGATAGTCGAAACGGGCTATTACCATGCGTGGCAACCGTCGGATGTTTACTTCGACTACTCTTCTGTCTACCCCATTAGCGAGGCCGGCCAGAAGGCGTTTGCCGACGACTTGGTGGACATGCTCAGCCGTCACGGCAATGTTACCGGACTGTTCTGGTGGTTTATGGAGGCCAACGAGTGTGGACTCGATTGGTCTACCAACCGCGTTACCGACAATTGGTATAACGCCGGACTGTTTGACAACCAGACCGGGAGGGCCATGCCGGCATTGTCGTCGCTGGCCCGTTTTAATGTGACTGCAGGCATGGCGGGCCATGCTGTCGGCGGCGGTGTCGGCGGCGGTGGCCCGGTTTACACCTTGGGCGGTGTGCGTGTGGCTTCAGGCAATGGTGCCGGCCAGTTGCCGCCGGGCATATATGTAACCTCCGACGGCCGGAAGTTTAGCATTGGCCGTGGCCACGGCGGTGTGGCCGAATAAGCTGTAGGCACACCGGGCCGCCTACGGCCGGGGCTACTGCCGTGTGGCTTGGGAGGCGCGAGAGGCTGTCGATGACATTAGTGTGGATGCCAAACGGTATCATGACAAGGCCGCAGGCTAAGAAAAAAAAGGAGAGCCGGGCAGTTGGGAAGATGGCTTGTGTATTTATGCATGCCGGCATAGCAGTCTTTAGCCATACAGCCGCCGGCAGTGCATGCCGTAAGGCTGTCGTTGCCCTACAGCCTCATGTAAAGCCAAAGTCACAACCCCTTGGCTCTCCTTTAGCCCAATCTGCCATTTTGGTTTACAAGCGGTTTCGCCATGTAGGCGTGCCGCTTGTTTTTCAACATTGTCGGAAACGTAGCGCATGGCGCCATGAATAGCGGCCCGACATGTCATCTGCAAATGATGCGTAGCGGTTGTTCAGCACGCTGACAGTGTGGATGCTGCCCCTTGCCGGTATGTAGGCCAGGCATTGTTCAAGTAGTATCAAAATCATTGAAGCATCATCTGTTTCGCGTCGGGCAGCTCATTGCCCGCAGCAGGCATGCCGTAGCTCCTGCGTTCCCTCGGGGTTGCGGCCCGCTCCCGTCAGGCGTTGTCATGTATGCTCCTGATGGCCTTTGCCGGCACTCCGCCTACAATCGTGTCGGCAGCCACGTCTTTTGTCACCACAGCTCCGGCGGCAATGATGGCGTTGTCGCCCACGGTCACGCCGGGAAGTATGGTAACGTGGGCGCCTATCCACACCCCCTTGCCAATCACTATCGGCGCGTGCGTCATGTTCTGCCTGTCTTCCGGTTGGAAGCCGTGGTTCAGCGTGGCCATCATTGTGCCCGGGCCTATCAGGCAACCGTCGCCGATGAAGATGCCGCCTTGGTCTTGAAACTGGCAGCACGAGTTGATAAACACATTCTTGCCAAGGTGGATGTTCTTTCCGAAATCGGTGTAGAACGGCGGAAACATGCGGAATGTCGGGTCGACGTTGCTACCGGTTATTTTGCAGAACAGCCCCACAATCTCCTCGTCTGTGTGATAGTTGGTGTTCAAGTCCATGAGCACCTTCCTTGTCTGTGCGGTTTGTTCGCGCATGAATGTAATCATCTCGGTGCCTTCGAGCGGTTTGCCTTCGGCTATCAATTGTTGGAATTTCTCTATTGTCATTGTTTTTCCTGTTTGTTGGTTCAGTTACCTGTAGGCTGTCGTGCCGCCGTATGTAAGTAGGTGTTCAAAATTAATTGCCATCAAATTGTGCGCTATTTCGGAGATGCATGCCAAAGTCCGAAGAGAGAGCGTAGCGGGCTACGCGACCGATGAGACTTTGGTATGCGGCCCGAAAGAGCACACAAGATAGTGGCAAAGATATGGAGGACACCTGCAAGGTCTATTGTGTCGGTTAATTTTGAACAGCTACTTATGTCAATACATTTGCAGCGTGCTTCCCTGACAGCGGTGTCGCCGCTCTCCTTGCGTATAAGTCATGAGGATGTGGTTCACTGAAGTGACGGCCCAACCATCGGCAAATCAAACTTTATATTGCCTTACGTTGCAATTTAACTTCTTGTTCGAAGTGCAACGCAGCGATAACTCCGTCTGTCTCATTCCAACTCCCCAAACATCGCATTCACTTCTTTTCCGGGTTGGGGATGTCCTCGTCGGTTGTTTCAAGCTTGAAATATACAGGGCGGAACCCGTCGTTGCAGCAAGCAATGGCAGTGTGTGGCTGGCGGCACCAGTTGTCGAAGAAGAAACTCTCGACCCCGTTTTGCAGAGCGAAAATGTATTGGTGCATACACTTCCAAGCCGTATTGCACAGTCCGGGCGGGCAGTCGATGCCTGCATAGAACACCTGGCCGTCTTTCAGCCTGCCGCAAGGGCCGAGCCCGTCGCATCCGTATTCGGCAGCGATGTCGGCCTTGAACTCCCTCTTCAATACCGTAATCTTTACTTTCTTCATTGTTTTATAGATTTTGTTTAGTTTTGTTTTTATTGGCCAGGGCCCATCACGTGGCTAAGCCATGGCCCCGTGCGGCCGTTGCGGCGCGGAGCGTTGTGGCAGTAGGCCCATGCCGGCTGCAAAGTTAATGACAAGGCGCTAAAAAGTCTGTATACGCATTGCCGTCAAACATACCATTATTACTGATATTCACGTCAAGCCTCGCTTGTTTCGCCTCAGGGCTGTTTCGTAGGTTTTATTTCGTCCACAATGTCAAACTCGGTGGCCTTTGGGTCGAGGTCAGAGTAAGCGTTTCTCAGGTCATCTTTTGTTATGGTGACATCGCGGTCAACCTCGCGCGGGTTGTCGAGCGTAGTGTGGAAGAACAGCCAGTCGTAAGTCTGCTTAAGGTAGAGCAATCGGGCCAGGTCGCCGTGCGATGCCCCCGGCACCCAGTCGTAGCGCAGCAGCCCGTCGTTGCCCGACTCCTTTATGGCCTCTACCACAGCCTTCGACTGGCTTACGGGCACGGCCCTGTCGGCTGTGCCGTGCAGAATCCACAGCGGTATGCGTCCGAGCCCGCCGAAGTCTTTGAGCGTGCTGCCCCCGCACAGGGCCATGGCTGCGGCCACACGGTCGGGGTAAGTGCCGGCGAAGTCGAGCGTGCCGTATCCGCCGAGGCTCATGCCAATAACATAAACACGCGTGGTGTCTATGTCGTGGCGCGCCTCCACCCAGTCGAGCACGCGCGCAATCTTGTCGGGGCGCCATGCTCCGCCGGGGTTTTGCGGGGCAATCACCATGCAAGGATAGTAGCGGCCTTTGGCTATGGCGTGCAGCAGGCCGTAGCGGCGCACCCGCTGCATGTTGTTGCCGCATAGGCTTGCCCCGTGCAAGAAGATTATCACCGGCACACGGCGGTGGTCGGTCACGTATTCGCTTGGGGCGTAGAGCCAGAAGTTGTAGCCTCCTTCCACCACATTGCGCATGGCTGCCAGCTGTCCGTGTTGGGCGTGGGCCGCCAGTGTGGCGAGGGCTATGATGATGGTTGTCAACAGTCGTTTCATGTCGTTGTGCGGTTTGTTGTTGCCCGGCGCATCACTACTGGGGGTTGTCAATGCCATAGATGCGCTTTACGAGCATTATTTCCTTGTATGATATTTCGTCGCCCAGTGCCTCCCTGATGTCTGCCGTGCGAGTGTTGTCGGGGTGCATCCGGGCGTAGTTGCGAATGGTGTCTATGTGCTCTTGTGTCACCAGCTGGTCGATGGGCAACCGGTCTTCGGTCACATATTGAGCCAGGTGGCCAAACACAGTGTCGGTGGTCAGGTGGCGCTCGGCCGCAATCTGCTCCACAGTCATGCCTGCGGTAAACATGGCGTGGGTCACCTCGCGTGTCGACAGCTTTGGCGCCTTTGGCCCGGCTTTGCCTTTGGTTGCGGCCGCGCCCTTGGTGCGTGCCGTTTTTGTCGCCGTCTCTGCAGGTTCGTCGCCCAGCACTATGGCCGCCTTGCGGCGCAGGTAGTCGTTGGTAGTGAACTCCGTATCGGCCCGGCCCTCATAGTCGAGCAGCCTCGACTTCAGCGACAGCTCGTCGGCAAGCGTGGCCCGGCGGTCGTCAAACTGTTTCCTTACCGTCTTGTTGCCGGTCTCCACGCGCGTCTTGGCCAGCAAGGCGGCGAGCGGCTTGAGTTGCCCGGCAAAGTAGGCAGCCGCCTTGTGCACACGCTCTTGCAGCAGGCCGCTGCCTGCCGAGGGCTCTTTGGCGAGTATGGCCCGGTATTGCGCCCCGAACTTTTCGGCCACCCCGGCCATGTCGGCCACCGACTGCTGAGCCCGGGTGTATTCGGTTAGCAGCGCGTGGCATCTGTTGTAGAAATGCTCAGAGAGCGTTCGCGTCATCTGCTCTACGGCCTGCGCCAGCGCTCCGAAGCCAAACAGCTCGTCGAGCGTCTGCGCCACATATTCGCGCTGCAGCGCGTTCAGCGTCTGCGGGGTGGGGCGGTTGGCTTCGGCGCAGCTGATGAACGTGTCGACGGTGGCGTCGCTTATCACTGCCTCGCGGCTTAGCGGGGCGTCGAGCACCAGGCCCTCGAGCGACTTGCACCGGCTCAGCGCCACATACGTCTGGCCGTGGGCAAACGAGCGCGAGGCGTCGATGATGGCATGCTCAAACGTCAGTCCCTGGCTCTTGTGTATGGTGATGGCCCATGCCAGGCGCAGCGGGTATTGGCGGAACACGCCCTCCACAGCCTCGGTTATCTCTTTTGTGCTTTCGTCGAGGGTGTAGCGCGTGTTCTCCCATTCGGCCGGCTCCAGTTCGATGACCTCGCCCGAGTCGCGGCTTCTCACCCTCAGGCAGTCGTCTTCGGCGCACACCACGGTGCCTATCATGCCGTTGTAGTACGAGTGGTCGGGCGCGTTCTTTATAAACATCACCTGTGCGCCTTCTTTTATGGTGAGCCGTTCGTCGGCCGGATAGCTGTTTTCGGGAAACGTGCCCTCGACGGTGGCCCGGTAGGTCACGGCCTGGCCCGGCAGTAGGGCCAGCTCGCGGTCGTTGACGGCCTGCGCCTGGTAGTTGTGGGTGGTCAGCCTGATGTAGTCGCTGTCGGGTGGCGGCACGAAGCCGGGCACGCAACGGCGGTTGAGCTCGGCCAGCGTCGACTCGTCGGCGCGGTTCTCCCTGATTTTGTTGAGCAGCGCCAGAAACCGCGAGTCCTGCTGCCTGTACACCTTCTGCAGCTCAATAGTCTGGCAGGGGGCCATGGCCAGGGCCTTGCTCGAGAAGAAGTAAGGCGTGTCGTAGTATTGCTTCATCATCTCCCATTCGTCGTCTTTCACCACCGGGGCCAGCTGCTGCAGGTCGCCAATGAGCAGCAGCTGCACCCCGCCGAAGGGGCGGTCGTGGCGTCGGTAGCGGCGCATGACAGAGTCGACGGCGTCGAGCAGGTCGGCGCGCACCATGCTTATCTCGTCAATCACGAGCAAGTCGAGCGTGCGCAGTATGTTGCGTTTCACCTTGCCAAACTGGTAGCGGCGCTTCTCTTTTGCCCCGAATGACGCTCCGGGCACGTAGGGCGACAGCGGCAGCTGGAAGAACGAGTGGATGGTTGAGCCCCCGGCGTTGATGGCGGCAATGCCCGTTGGCGCCAGCACCACCATGCGCTTGGGCGACTGCCGGCGCAGTTCGCGCAGGAAAGTGGTCTTTCCCGTTCCGGCCTTGCCGGTTAGAAACACGTTGGCTCCGGTGTTCTCAACCAGTTGCCATGCCATGTCAAGTTCTTCGTTCTTTTCCATTCGTCGTTTGTGTTTGTGTCTTTTTTCAAGTTTCGCTTGCGCCATGCCCACCGCGGCGCCTCGGCTTCAGGCCTCGGTTGGTGGCATCCATGCCTCTGACATGCTGTGCCGAGCCAAGAGGGGGGCGGTTCATCGTCAGGCTTGATATGCTGATTCCCGCGCTATCCCAAGGCAATGCAAGCGAGCATGATGCAAGTTTGCTTGTACATCACCGGGCGCAGCTTGCCTTATGCAAAGGTATAACAAAAATGCAAGACAGCCAAACGGCCGGCTCCTATTTTGACTTTGGTGCACTGTGGCGCGTTGCCCCGCTGGCAGGTTGCCCGCGGTTGTGGCACAAGGGCATGGGGTGCCGCAGCCCGGTTTTGGTAATGATATTTCGCAACGGCGCCAGGCTTCCGTATTCCACTGACCCACAGAACATTGCCATAGAGGCCGTATGACCAGTCAAAAAGTGCCGTTTCGCGTTGCAAGACGGTGCATCTTGCAGTGCGAAACGGCACATATTGCCCGCCCGTTGCGGGCCGTTGGCCTTGCCGGAGCGCAATTGTGATAAATTATTCTCTTGCCCTTTGGTTGCCGGGATGCCACGGGCATTCAGCATCCGTTGGCGTTGGCATCCGCAGACACACATATTTTATATATCAATAGGCTGTTGTTGCCATGGCAGGGTGGCCTTGTGGCTCTGCCTGCCCGGCCGCATCCACGGCCAAGGCAGCCCGCCACTTAGTGCAATGGCGGGCAATGCCCGTCAGCCAACGGGCGCATAGGCCTCGGCAATCAATCGCTCACGGCCCCATGGCGCGGCCCCCGGCCGCCGGCTCAGCGGTCTTTCTGCTTGAGCAGGTCGCGTATCTCGGCCAGCAGCTTCTCTTCTGCCGACGGGGCAGGTGGTGCTGGCGGCGCAGCCGGGGCGGCCTGTTTCTTGCGCGACAGCTTGTTGATGCCCTTGACAAGCATGAACACACATAGCGCGATGATGGTGAAGTCGATCATCGTCTGTATGAAGTTGCCATAGTTGATGGTGGCCGGCGCCGTGGTCTCCGGCCCGATTGCCATTGCAGGCAGCGTCAGTTTCAGCTCTGTGAAGTTAACTCCCCCGATGAGCCAGCCTATCGGCGGCATTATTATGTCGTTGACAATAGACGTGACTATTTTGCCGAAGGCGCCTCCGATGATGACACCCACTGCCATGTCCACGGCGTTGCCCTTTACTGCAAACTCGCGGAACTCTCTCATAAATTTACTCATGCTTATTTACTTTTTATATTATTTAATACGGAATGGTGCTGCAAATATAGAAAATATTTAGTAACTTTGCGGGCGAAAAAAGAAGAAAAGGCTGGTCGGTATGTCGCTTTTGGTGTTCATTGCTCAGTTGTGGGCGTTACCGGCACGGCTTGAAAAGAAAGTAAACAGGATATTTTTGAACCACTTTAAAATATAAAAGTAAGATGACTAAAATTGGTATTAACGGATTTGGCCGCATCGGCCGCTTCGTTTTCCGCGCAGCTCAGACTCGCGACGACATTGAGGTTGTAGGAATCAATGACCTTTGCCCGGTTGACTACCTGGCCTATATGCTGAAGTATGACACCATGCACGGCGCATTCCAGGGCACAATCGAGGCTGACGTTGAGAACAGCCAGCTCATCGTGAACGGCAAGAAGATTCGCGTGACTGCAGAGCGCAATCCCGCTGACCTGAAGTGGAACGAAGTTGAGGCTGAGTATGTTGTCGAGTCTACCGGTCTGTTCCTGACAAAGGAGAAGGCTCAGGCTCACATCGAGGCTGGTGCCAAATATGTTGTAATGTCTGCTCCTTCAAAGGACGACACCCCCATGTTCGTATGCGGCGTTAACTTCGACAAGTACGAGAAGGGCACACAGTTCGTTTCAAACGCATCTTGCACAACCAACTGCTTGGCTCCTATCGCTAAGGTTCTGAACGACAAGTTCGGCATCGTTAACGGCTTGATGACAACCGTTCACTCTACAACTGCCACACAGAAGACCGTTGACGGTCCGTCAATGAAGGACTGGCGTGGTGGCCGTGCCGCTTCTGGCAACATCATCCCGTCTTCTACCGGTGCCGCCAAGGCTGTGGGCAAGGTTATCCCCGAGCTCAACGGCAAGCTGACAGGTATCTCTATGCGCGTTCCTACTCTGGACGTTTCTGTAGTTGACCTGACCGTGAACCTGGCTAAGCCCGCAAGCAAAGAGGCTATCTGTGCTGCCATGAAGGAGGCTGCCGAGGGCGAGCTGAAGGGTGTTCTGGGCTACACTGAGGACGCTGTCGTTTCTTCCGACTTCCTCGGCTGCACGCTCACATCTATCTTCGACGCCAACGCAGGTGTTTATCTCACAGACACCTTCGTAAAGGTTGTGTCTTGGTATGACAACGAGATTGGCTACTCTAACAAGGTGCTCGAGCTCATCGCCCACATGAAGAAGGTTAACGGCTAATCATTTTCAATGATTTGACGATAAAATAAAGCCGCCCGGCATTGCCGGACGGCTTTTTTTTAGTACTTTTGCGGCAACTATGGCAAAGATGATAACCATAATAGGCCCTACGGCTTGCGGCAAGACGGCTGTGGCCACGCAGCTGGCCGTGAGGGTGGGCGGCGAGGTGATAAGCGCCGACTCGCGGCAAGTGTACCGCCGGATGGACATCGGCACGGGCAAAGACCTGGCCGACTATGAGGTTGGCGGGCGGCACGTGCCTTACCATCTGATTGACATTGCCGAGCCGGGAACGAAGTACAACCTCTTCCAATACCAGCACGACTTCCTCAAGGCATACGAAAGCATCCTGGCCCGGGGCGCACAGCCCATACTGTGCGGCGGCACCGGGCTTTACGTAGAGGCCGTGCTGCGGGGCTACCGGCTCGCGGCAGTGCCCGAGAACAAGAAGCTAAGGGAGCGCCTCGAAGGCAAGTCGCTGGCCGAACTGACCGAAATGCTGGCCGAGCTGAAGCGGCGCAACGGCTCGGTGATGCACAACACCACCGACGTGGACACGGCAAAGAGGGCCATAAGGGCCATAGAGATAGAGACATTCAACGGCGAAAACCCTACGGCCGGGGCCGAACTGCCGCCAATAGACTCGCTCATAGTCGGGCTGGACATCGGCAGGGAGGAGCGCAGGCGCAGGATAACGGAGCGGCTCAGGCAGAGGCTGGACAGCGGTATGGTAGACGAGGTTAGGTCACTGCTCGAAAGCGGGGTCGCTGCCGACGACCTTATATATTATGGCCTTGAGTATAAGTATGTCACGGAATATGCCATCGGCCGCATAGGCTACGACGAGATGTTTGCGCAGCTCGAGATAGCCATACACCAGTTTGCCAAGAGGCAGATGACGTGGTTTCGCGGAATGGAGCGCCGCGGGCTGCACATACACTGGATAGACGCCATGAGGCCTGTGGCCGAAAAGGTTGACGAGATTATTAGGATGATGTAACGGCATGCGCGGACAGTGGCGGCCATGACCGCTGGGTGGCCCGCGCGGCGACAAAAGTAGAAGGTAGACAATGGACAACAATATCAACGACAGCCGCTGGGGAGTGCTCTACTGCCCCAAGGGAGGGCTGGGCAAGGGGGCTGCCCAGTGGAAGAAGATACAGCGAGTGCTTGATGAGCGCGGCGTTGAATACGATTTCGTGCAGAGCGAAAACACCGATAGCGTGGAGCGGCTCACACGCATGCTGATTAACAACGGATACAAGACTATAATCATAGTCGGCGGCGACTCGGCCCTCAACGATGCCGTCAACTGTCTCATGGAGGCCGGGCGCGAGGTGAGGGAGGGCGTTGTGCTGGGGGTGATACCCAACGGGCTGATAAATGACTTCGCACGTTTCTGGAACTTCAAGGAGAGCGATGTGGCACAGACCGTGGACTGGTTGATGAAGCGGCGCGTGAGGAAGATAGACCTCGGATGCATCAGGTATACCAACAAGAAAGGCGAAAACTGCCACAGGTATTTCCTCAACTGCGTTAACATCGGGCTTATTGCCGACATGATGAACCTTAGAAGGCAGACCCACCGGCTGTTCGGTTCGCAGACGCTTTCGTTTGTAGTGTCTTTCGTGCTGATGCTGTTCCACCGGCTGGAATACTTCATGGACATAAAGATAAATGCCGACGAGGTGAAGCGGAAGGTTATGACGGTGTGCATAGGCAATGCCTATGGATACGGGCAGACGCCCAATGCCGTGCCTTACAACGGACTGCTCGACGTGTCGGTGGTTTACCATCCGGAGGTGACACAGCTCATTGCCGGCATCTGGCTGCTGCTCACGGGGCGCTTCCTCAATCACAGGAGCGTGCACCCTTACCGCACGCGGGAGGTCGAGATTGTAGAGACGCGGCGCGCGATGGTTGGCATCGACGGGCGAATGATGAGCACCCCGGTGGGCTCCTACAAGGTCAGCGTGGAGCAGGAGGTGGTAAACTTCCTCATACCCGAATGAACGGGCGGTGGCAGGCAGCCATTGTGGATGGGCGGCGTCAGCCACCGTTCTCAGAGATGAGGCAGAGCCTGTGTTCGTCGATTATCTTTATTTTCCTGCCGTCGGTAATGATGATGTTCTCTGAGGCGAGCGAGGAGAGTATGCGTATGGCGTTGCTCGTGGTCATGTTCGACATGTTGGCCAGCTCTTCGCGGCTGAGGTAAATGCTCAGTGTCGAGCCGTCGTCTTCATAGCCATACTTGTTCTTTAGTATGATGAGCGATTCGGCCAGCCTCCCGCGCATGTGCTTCTGGGTCAGGTTGACCGTCAGCGCATCGGCTTCGCCAAGCATCTTGCACAGCTGGCGGATGAAGAAAACAGCCAGTTCGTTGTTTTCTTCGATTATGCTCCTGATGACGTTGATGGGTATCATGCATACCGTCGACGCCTCGAAGGCCGACGCCGATGTCTTGTAGTTCTCGTTTACAAACGCGGCACGGTAGCTGAAAATGCCCATCTGCTCAATGACGCGGATTATTTGTGTGCGCCCGCCTACACCGTTCATGTATACTTTTATCTTGCCTTTGAGCAGGCACATGAGGTAAGTGGGCTGCTCGTTCTGTTTGTAGATGGTCTCATTCTTCTCGAATAAGTGCACCTTGATATGGTCAACGAGGTATTTTCGTTGATCTGGCGTAAGTGGCTCCCATAGCACAGTCATTGACTCCGCAATCTTCTCCTTGTCGAAATCCTCTTTTACAATCATTATCCTGGCATACCATTTTTTGCTGCTGCAAAATTACAACATTTTGATTTAATATGTGTTTCGGCCAACTGTGAATTGTATACTGTAGGACAAAAATACTCTATTTTTATCAAAAAAATCGATTTTTTCTTTGCCGTGACGGTAAAAATGGCTAACTTTGAAAGTGATTAGTGGCGTTGTCCGGCCACCGGTGGCGCTGCTATGGATACTAACGATAATTAAAAACCTTAATACATGGACTATGAGTTATTTACGATTTGAAAAAACTGTAATGACTAACCTGGAGGAGTCTCTCCGCAAAGAGCTGCTACGGACGAATCGCTCGGGAGCATATTCGTGCTCTACCATCGTGGACTGCAATACGCGGAAGTATCACGGGTTGCTTGTCGTTCCGGTGCCAGAGCTGGATGATGACAACCATGTGCTTCTTTCATCTTTGGATGCCACGGTGATGCAACACGGCGCAGAGTTCAACCTCGGCCTCCATAAGTATCAAGGCAACAACTACAGTCCGACAGGGCATAAGTACATCCGTGAGTTCTACTGCGATAAAGTGCCAACCACGGTCTACCGAGTCGGAGGGGTGTTGCTGAAGAAGGAGGTTGTGTTCCAGCATTACGAGGACCGCATCCTTATCCGTTATACGTTGCTTGATGCGCATTCGGAGACGACATTGCGCTTCCGCCCGTTCCTGGCTTTCCGCAGCGTGCGGCAGTTTACGCACGAGAACTCTGTGGCCAGCCGCGAATACCACGAGGTGGACAATGGCATACGTACCTGCATGTATGCCGGTTATCCGGATCTGTACATGCAGTTCAGCAAGAAAAACGAGTTTGTGTTCTGCCCCGACTGGTACCGCGGTGTGGAGTATACCAAGGAGCAAGAGCGCGGCTACGCCTCGAATGAAGACCTCTACGTGCCAGGTTACTTCGAGATGAACATCAAGAAAGGCGAGAGCATCGTGTTCTCCGGATCGACTTCACCCATACATACCAGCGGGCTGAAGTCGTTGTTCGAAAAAGAGGTGGAGGAGCGCACGCCGCGCGACAACTTCTTCCATTGCCTGGTCAATGCCGCGCATCAGTTCCACAAGAGGGAGAAAGACGGCAAAGACAGATACATCCTGGCCGGCTACCCGTGGTTCAAGTGCCGCGCACGCGATACGTTCATATCGTTGCCCGGGCTCACCCTTGCCATCGACGAGCAGGATTATTTCGAGATGGTGATGAAGACCGCAGAGCGTGGCCTGTGCGAGTTTATGGACGGCAAACCGCTATCCGTAAGCATATATGAGATAGACCAGCCCGACGTGCTGCTCTGGGCTGTGTGGTCGATACAGCAGTACGCCAAGCAAGTGGGTAACGCCAAGTGCTGGCAGATGTACGGCAAGCTGCTCAAGAAGATTGTCGATTACATCATAGGCAACAAGCACCCGAACCTCAGGCTCGACGACAACGGGCTCGTTTACAGTGACGGCAGAGAGAAGCCGGTGACATGGATGAACTCCACTGCCAACGGTCGTCCGGTGGTGCCACGCACGGGTTACATCGTTGAGTTCAATGCCCTGTGGTTCAATGCGCTTAAGTTCTGTGCCGTCATGGCTTCAGAGTGCGGTGAGCAAGATGCTGCACAGAGGCTGGAAGCACGGGCGGAACTGTGCCGCAAGTCGTTCGTCGACACCTTCCTCAACGAATATGGCTATCTGTTGGATTATGTCGATGGAGGCAACATGGATTGGAGTGTCAGGCCAAACATGATATTTGCTGTGGCGCTCGACTTCTCGCCGTTGTCCCTTGACCAGAAGAAGAGCGTGCTTGACATGTGCACACGCGAACTGCTGACGCCGAAGGGGCTGCGCTCTCTGTCGCCCAAGAGCGGCGGATACAACCCGATGTATGTCGGCCCACAGGCACAGCGCGACTATGCTTACCATCAGGGTACGGCATGGCCATGGCTCGGAGGATTTTACATGGAGGCCAGCCTGAAGCTGTACAAGCGCACGCGTCTCAGTTTCATCGAGCGCCAGATGGTTGGCTATGAGGATGAGATGAACTACCATACACTGGGCACCATATCCGAGTTGTTCGATGGAAACCCGCCTTTCCATGGCCGTGGCGGAATGTCGTTCGCCATGAACGTGGCCGAGATACTGCGCACATTGAAGTTATTGGAGAATTATACCTATCAGAAATAACAGGGGAGAGCTAAGACTATGAAAGTGTTAATGTTTGGATGGGAATATCCCCCTCATGTGTTCGGTGGGCTTGCCACTGCTAACTTTGGGATATCTGAAGGCTTGCATGCTCAGGGCGATGTGGACATAACCCTGTGCCTGCCACATCCTTTTGGTGATGAGTCGCAGCACGCGGCGCGCATCATTGCTATGAATGCGGTGCCCATTGCTTGGCGTGATGTAGACTATGACTATGTTAAAAACCGCGTGGGCAACATTATGTCGCCCGACCTTTACTATAAGCTGCGCGACCATATATACGCTGACTTCAACTATATGAACGTCAACGACCTGGGCTGCATGGAGTTTGCAGGGGGCTATCCCGGCAACCTCCATGAGGAAATCAACAACTATTCCATCATCGCCGGAGTGGTGGCCAGGGCCGAGGAGTTTGACATTATACATGCGCACGACTGGCTGACTTACCCTGCCGGCATCCACGCCAAGCAGGTTAGCGGCAAGCCTCTGTGCATACATGTGCACGCCACTGACTTCGACCGCAGCCGCGGAAAGGTGAATCCCACTGTTTATTCCATCGAGAAGAACGGCATGGACTGGGCCGACTGCATTATGTGCGTGAGCGAACTGACACGCCAGACAGTCATCAACCAGTATCACCAAGACCCGCGCAAGTGTTTCACGGTGCACAATGCCGTTTATCCCTTGAAGCCAGAATATGCCGACATACCGCGCCCGGACCATAGCGGTGGCGAGCGCGTGGTGACGTTCCTCGGGAGAATCACAATGCAGAAGGGGCCCGAATATTTCGTCGAGGCTGCCAACATGGTGCTCCACCGAACCCACAACGTGCGCTTCTGCATGGCCGGGTCGGGCGACATGATGGACTCTATGATTTACCTTGCGGCCGAAAGGGGCATATCAGACAGGTTCCATTTCCCGGGCTTCATGCGCGGCAAGGAAGTGTATGAATGCCTTAAGGGGTCTGACGTCTATGTCATGCCGTCTGTCAGCGAGCCCTTCGGCATATCGCCGCTTGAGGCCATGCAGTGCGGCACTCCGTCTATAATATCATGGCAGAGCGGCTGCGCTGAAATCCTTCACAACTGCATCAAGGTGGACTATTGGGATATTCATGCCCTGGCCGACGCCATTTACTCTATATGCTCCAACGACAGCCTGTTCCATTATCTGCAGGATGAGGGCAAGAAGGAGGTTGACCAGATAACATGGATTAAGGTCGGAGCGTGGATAAGGGAACTCTACGAGCGTACGCTCGGATGGCGCTAACGGCCACTACCAAGTAACTATAGAGCTTAAACAACACATAATCAACTTACGGTGGAGTGATGACGGCCCACCAAAACAAACAAAAGCATTATGAAAACAATATGTCTTTATTTTGAGATTCACCAGATAATCCACCTCAAGAGGTATCGTTTCTTTGACATAGGTGTAGACCATTATTATTACGATGACTTTGAAAACGAGCGCAGCATAAACGACATTGCCAACCGCTCGTACATGCCTGCGCTCAACACGTTGCTCGACATGATAAAGAGCAACGGCAATTATTTCAAGGTGGCGTTCTCGCTTTCGGGTGTCGGCATGGAGCAACTTGAGATGCATGCGCCCCAAGTGCTCGAGAAGTTGCAGGAGTTGAACGACACAGGGTGCGTGGAATTCCTTGCCGAGCCATATTCTCACGGACTTTCATCACTGGCCAACGAAGATACGTTTGCCAACGATGTAAAGAAGCAGTGCGTGAAGATTGAAGAGTATTTCGGCAAGAAACCGACGGTGTTGCGCAACTCTTCGCTAATCTACAGCGACGACATCGGAGGCCAGGTGGCCGCCATGGGATTCAAGGGAATGCTCACCGAGGGTGCCAAGCACGTGCTTGGCTGGAAGTCGCCCCATTATGTCTACAATTGCAATATAGCCCCAAACCTCAAGCTATTGCTTCGTGACGTAGAGCTGAGCGACGACATTTCGTTGCGCTTCAACAACAGTGAGTGGGATCGCTATCCGCTGTTTGCCGACAACTATATCAACCGCATTGCGGCTTTCCCGGAGGAAGAGCGCATCATCAACATATTCATGGAGCTGTCTGCCCTGGGCATTGCCCAGCCGCTGTCGTCAAACATCCTTGAGTTCATCAAGGCCCTGCCGGCTTGCGCCCGGGCCAAGGACATCACGTTCTCAACGCCGTCGGAGATATGCTCGTCGGTGAAGAGCGTGGGCAGCCTTGACGTGCCTGACACGCTTTCGTGGGTTGACGAGGAGCGCGACGTAAGCTGTTGGCTCGGCAACGCCATGCAGCGTGACGCATTCAACAAGCTGTACAGTGTGGCCGACCGTGTGCGCATAGCCAACAACCCGCGCATCTGCCAAGACTGGGATTACCTGCAGGCAAGCAACAACTTCCGTTTCATGACCACGAAACCGGCCAGTGTGGGGCTTGACCGCGGCATTTACAGCAGCGCGTTCGACGCGTTTACCAATTACATGAACATCCTCGGCGACTTCCTCAACCGTGTCAACAGTCTTTATCCCGAGGATATAGACAACGAGGAACTCAACGGTCTGCTCACCACCATCAAGAACCAAGGCGACGAGATTGAGATGAAAGACAAGGAAATCATACGTCTCAAGGCCAAGATTGAGAAGATGCAGGCAACCGAAGACAAGCTCAAGGCAAAGGTAGAGAAGGCTGCCGCCGCCAAGAAAGCCACAACGCGCAAGGCCACGGCAAAGGCTGCCGATGCAAAGACTGAATCCAAGTGACATGGCGCTTGGCCGTTGTGTTTAGGCCGTTGCGTCGGTATCTACATGCAGAGAGGCGATGGGCATCATGCCATCGCCTCTCTTTCATATAGGCTTGCGCCAAGCCTTCAGCCCTCATTTGGCAAAGCTTCTGTACCATTCCATGAACTCTGCCACCAGCGGGGTGGGGTTGGCCTTGGCTGTCCATCCCACAGGCTGGTCGTAGTATTCCAGTTCGTGGATTATTACCGGCAGGTCCCTGCCCAAGGCCCGGGTTATCGTTTCGTTGCGGTGCAGCCTGTTGGCCACCTCGATGACAATGTCCATGAATGCCTCCTGCATTCGTCTGTCTTTCTCTTCAATCATCCTGTATCCCTCCGGGTTGCCGTTTTCTTCCTGCTTTTCGGCCTTGTTCAGTTCGTGCAGGGTGTAGAACAAGCCCTCGTCTTTAAAGTAAAGCCTGAGCATAGTGTCGTTTCCACCCAGCGTGCCCGTGTCGTCTTGCATCCAGTAAGCGTAGTTCCACTTAGCCTCCATGGCGTTGCTTGCGTTTTGTTTTTGGGCTTCCGCGTGCGAAACCGTGTTGTATCCGATTGTCACCACAGGGCGTCGCGGGTCGTCATCCACGTTGTCTTTCCAGAACGAAATGGCGTAAATGTCGCCAATCCCTTTCCGGCTCATGCGCCTCACTGCCCTTTCGGCCTTGGCGCAATAGTGCTTGATAATGTTTTCTTTGTCCATCAGTCGTCAATAAGTTCTTCAAGTCGTGATATGGTTTCTTTCAGTTCAGGCGGCACTCCGTCGGCCCATCCCTTGGTGTCTGCCACCGTTCCATTGGTCGGTATGAACATTTCCTGAGGTATGTCATCCTTCATCGTATATCCTTCGAGCGTCTTTGTCCAGTCGTATCCCTGCTTGCAGCCGTCGTTGCCCGGGTCGAAGGCATATCTCTCGTTGCGGTAGAACCCTTCAGCATAGTTGCGTTCAATGGTCTTAATTATGTCATATTCTTCCACATACCACCTGTGTCCTTCGGCACATTCATCTATGGTGGCGAATTGCTTTCCGTATCCGGGGTCCATCATCCAGTACAGCCTCAGTATCGTTCCGCGGTCGGTGTCTGGCTGTTGTGCAATCCATTTTATCACTTTGGGCGGGTTGTCAAGGCGCCAACCCCGTGCCAGCATCTCCCTGCATTCGGGCCCGTGCCGCTTAAGATAGTCGATGATGATGTCGGCCAGCAGCTCTTCGTATGCGTCTTCCCCTATGCGCTCGTCGCCCCACACGTAGTTTTTGTCTAAGATTTTCTTCAATAAAGTCATAGGTCTCTTTCTCTTTGGTTAGTTCATGCAGCGCCTTGTGCCCTTTCGTTGGCCAGGCTGCTTGTGGTTTCATGCCTTGTTGTCAGGCTTCCCGTCAATATCATTAAATCCTGCGTCGTTTCTTGCAGTGGCCTCCGAAGCGCGGTGCCGGCCATTGCCCGTGCGGCTCTTGCAGTCTCATCCAGCCCGCCCACGGCCTGCAGAAAACCGCAGGTGCCGGGGGCGGTCAGCGTTTCCGCGCCGCCGTCTGCATATTGTCATCACTTGTTCCGCCTATTGCGGTTTTGGCCAACACAGCCCATGGCCATTCCTATGTGCAGTTCATCCAAGGCCGGCTGCCCGTAGCTTCCTTTTTTCCGGTGCCCGTTGCCGGCAGGCATTTGGTCGTCAGCGGCCTTTGGCCGTCTGTCTTGCTTGAATGTTGCATTTGGCAAAGATACGTATTAATTTTCATTTCCCAATGCCATTGTGAGCATTTATTTCATCGATTGCCATGGGATTTTTTTCTACTGTTTGCAGTCTTGTGCCGTTGCCGGTGCCGTTAGCCGTTGCTTGCCGGTCTGTTTCTCGTGTTTTTCTCCGTCTGTGTTGCAGCCCCGGCTGTTGCTTTCCGTGGCCGTCCATGGGTTTCATGCCGCTCCGTCGGTCTTTTGCCTTCATGCATTGTGTCGTCTGTTGTTTCGTTGTTTTGGTAAATTTGACGGCGTGTGCTTGCGTATTCTGATGCTTTTTTCGTAATTTTGCAATGTTGCTATGAATTTGTTTTAAAAGATGAGATACCGTTTCATAATCATTATGGCAGCTGTGCTGTGTTCCATCCGCGCCATTGCACAGCCGTATTGCGATGTGCGCACGTTTACCATCCGCGACGGGCTTGCTGCCAATATCATATCCGGTTTCATGCAGACTCCCGACGGTCTTATGTGGATGTCTACGTGGAACGGGCTTTGTTATTACGATGGCTATCGCTTTGCCACGTTCCGTAATTCGGCCGAGCAAGGCATGGTGCTGTCCACCAACAGGATTATGCTCATCAAGCCGGGGGCGAAGGGCGATATATGGTGCGGCACGTCCGACCGCCATGTTTACCTGTTCGACACCCAGGCCAACCGTTTCATCGACGTGACGGCCATGATACGCGAGCGTTTCGGCCATGATGTGCCCGTGCGCAGCATCTATCCTTTGGCCAATGGCCATACGTGGCTTATTAGCAACGACGCCTCGGCGTGCTACCGTGTGAGCGACAGTCTCATCTCAACCGGGGCCGGCATAGAGCAGTTCAGCGTCGACAACGGCACCCTGCCGAGCAACCTCCTGAGCAAGGTTGAGCTCGACGGGCAGGGGCGCGAGTGGATTTTTTCCGACCGCGGCGTGGCCATGGCCGGTGCCAGGATGCGTTCGTACTTCTCGGCAGAGTATATGGCACAGGCCGGCAACAACCTCTATTTCGCCTCGACCGACGGCCGTCTGTTCCTCTTCGACCCGCGGCATAGGGCCATGCAGCCTGTGGCCATGCCCCACGGCGTGGTGCGCATCAATGCCGTCGAGCAGCTCGACGGCGGCAACCTGCTGCTGGCCACCAACGTGGGCATAGTGGCCTACGACGTGAGGCGGGGCGGCATGAGGGTGCTCAATGTGCAGACGCCGTCGCAACCGTCGTCCGAGGTCACCTCCATCTACGTCGACCGCAAGCACCGCATCTGGGCTTTCACACCATCGCGAGGCGTGGTGTTGCTCCCCGGCCGCAACTTGTCGCCACGCTGGCTCATGGCCGACGCCGACCGCCCCTTGCACCGCACTACCAGCGTGAAGCCTTTTGTTCACGAGGATGCCTACGGCACGGTGTGGGTGGTTCCGGCCGAAGGCACATTCAGCTATTACGATGAGGCCGCCGGCGAGCTCGTGCCGTATATGCTGAAGACGTCCGACCGCACCGACTCCTACTTGCCGGAGATAAACAAGTTCATGTTTGACAAAGAGGGAAACCTGTGGTTCACGGGCACGCGCGACGTCAACCTTGTCAACTTCCGCTATCATCACTTCAAGCTTACGCCCGTGCTCCCGGGGCAGGAGGTGCGCTCGCTGATGTACGACAGCAAGGGGCGTATATGGGCAGGCACGTACAATGGCCAGCTGGCATTGTTCGATGCCGACCGCCGCCTTGTGGGCTACATGTCGCGCGGTGGCCGCCTTGTCAGCGAGCCGGTGGCTTTCGCCAACCGCATCTACTCGCTTTTCGAAGACAGCCACGGTGGCGTGTGGGTTGGCACCAAGGGCACCGGGCTCTATGTCATTGACAGCCTTGGCCACGTGGAGCATTTCACTGCCAATGCCGCCGACAAGTATTCCATAAGCTATAACGACGTTTACGACATCGATGCCGACAGCAAGGGGCGTATATGGGTGGCCACTTATGAGGGTGGCATCAACCTTGTAGACAAGAGCCAGGGCCGCATACGCTTCATCAACCACCGCAACCGTCTGGCCCAATACCCCATGCAGCAGTTTGCCCGCGTGCGCCGCATATCCCACACCGGCCGCGGCGAGATGCTACTCTCTACCACCAACGGCCTCGTCACGTTCTCCGACCGCTTCAGCCACCCCGAGGGCATACGCTTCTATACCACGCCACAGGTGGTTGGCGACACCACGTCGCTGATGGCCCCCGACGTGCTGCAGACGCTCATCACGCGCTCCGGCCGGGTGGTTGTGGTCACCATGGGCGGAGGCTTGCAGCTCGTGGCTTCGCCCAAGCTGCTGGCCGACGGCCTTAAGTTCTGCGACATGAGCGGAGCCAGGCCCGACGAGGGCGTGGTGCAGTCGGTGGCCGAAGACAACAAAGGCAACCTGTGGATAATGCGCGAGAGCAGCATCGACCGATACAAGCTCGACACAGGCGAACTGTTGCGCTACGGGCCGGGCAACATCGGCGACGGTGTGGAGCTGTCAGAGGCCAAGCCCGCCCACTACGCAAAGACCGACTTCATATCCGTTGCGGCCCGCGGGGGCTTCGTGAGCTTCAACTCCGCCGACCTGAAAAAGAGTTCGTATTGCCCGAACATCATCTTTACCAGGGTGCATTACCACAGCACCAACCGCATGGTTTCCATCCTCAACAAAGACGTTCTCGACGTGCCTGCCGACAGCCGCAACCTCACCATCTACTTCGCCGCGCTCGAATACTCCGACAAATACCTCGTGAGGTATGCCTACAAGATTGAAGGCATCGACGAGAACTGGAACTTTGTGGGCCCGGCCAACAGCGCTTCGTTCAACAGGTTGCCCGCAGGCAAGTTCCGGCTGCTTGTCAAGAGCACCAACGCCGATGGGGTGTGGAGCGACAATGTGGCCGAACTGGTTATCTACTCTCACCCCACCTTCTGGGAGACCGGGTGGGCCTGGCTGCTTTACATAGTGCTGGCATGCCTGGTGATATATGTCGCCATCTACATCTATAAGTTGCGGGCCAAGGCCGTGCTCGAGCGCGACCTCAACGACATGAAGACCAAGTTCTTCACCGAGATAGGCCATAAGCTGCGCACGCCGCTCACGCTTATCGGCGGCCCGGTGGCCGAGGTGCTGGGCGGCGGCGGTCTTACCGACACCGCACGGCGGCATCTCGAGATGGTGCAGCGCAATGCCTCGCGCATGCTGGAGCTGGTCAACAAGATGCTTCGTTACAATCTCGACCACCACGTATATATCAGCGACACCAACGCCGGGGTGATGATGGCCGGCAGCGGCGGCGAGACAGCCGTGCCCCATGCCGCCGCCGGTAGCGCAAAGAAGTCGTTGAGGCTGCTCGTTGTCGAGGACAACGACGACCTACGGGCTTTCCTCGTGGGCATACTCAGCAGCGACTATACCGTGATACAGGCCGACAACGGGCAGAGCGGACTCGAGGCCGCCGAGGCGCAGATGCCCGACTTCATTGTCACCGACGTCATGATGCCGGTCATGGACGGGCTGACCATGGTGCACAAGATAAAGCAGAACAAGGATATTTGCCACATACCAATCATTGTTCTGTCGGCCAAGGCGTCGCTCGACGACCGCTTGCAGGGATTGCGCGAGGGCATCGACGACTACATAACCAAGCCTTTCAGTGCCACATACCTCAAGATGCGTGTGCAGAACATCATCAGTCAGCGGCGCATGCTGCAGCAACTATACGTAGAGCAGCTTGATCCTAAGAACAAGGACACATACAGGTTGGAGTCGCCGCAGATTGTCGATGCCGACAAGGAGATGATGAAGCAACTCATGGTTTACCTCGAAGAGAACATCAGCAACCCGGAGATAAGGATTGAAGACCTGGCCTCTTCCGTCAATCTGAGCCGCTCGGTGTTCTATGGAAAGATAAAGAGCATTGTAGGCATGGCACCTGTCGACTTTGTGAAGCACATCAGGATTCTGCGTGCCGAAGAGATGATTGTAAAGAGCGATTATTCGTTCTCGCAGATTGCTTATGCCGTGGGATTCTCCGACCCTAAGTATTTCAGCAAATGCTTCAAGAAGGAAACCGGTATGACTCCGTCTGAATATCGCGACAGGGCCGAGTCGGGCGACAACACGTAGCGGTATGCTTGCATGCCTCGGCCGCTGTGCTGCCCGGGTTGCATGGCCCTGACTAAAATGTTTTGTGGTATGAAAAAGTTTATTTTATCGCCCTTGCTGGCTTTGGGTGTCGTGGTGGCTGCGTGTGGCAGGCCCGGAAAAGTGAGGCCCGCAACGGCAGACCGTGGCGACACCACTGCCACCGCTGTGGCCTACGGCGAGACTGTTCCGCCGCCACCTTCATCCGATGGCAATGCCTCGGGGGCTGTCGACCAGTCGGAAGGCATGCTCATCATCGAGAGGCTCACGCGCGTTTATGGCGAAGCGGGGGCACCCGTGGGTGCCATCATTGGCAGCAGCCGCTGCCCCGGCTATATTGAGGGGTGGCATTTTAGCGGCGAGCGGCTTGTGTTCCAGGTGCGTGGCGACACGGCCAGGGCGCGCCGCGAGATTTCGCAGGCGGCCGGCAGCAACCATTTCTCCATTGAGAAGGTGGGCGGAAAGGTGTATTCGGAAAAAGAGCTCGGCGTCATGCTTGACACGATAAACAAGCGTATGGCAACGGCTCCGGCCGAAGTCAGTGACAATGTTTACATGTGGGGTGTCGGGCTACATGCCATAGACGTGCACATGAGGCTCAACACCGAAGCGGCGCGACTGGCGTTCAGAAAACACGTATATGACTCGCCGGCGCTCCGCTTCAGTGGTTCCACGGGGCGTGAACCATGCTCTGTGACCGGCGTGGCCGACACGCTGGGCGTCAGCATACGGCCGGAGAGCGACAGCTTCCCGGCAGATGCCCGGAGGGCTGCGTTTGTATTGCGCAACCATGGCAGCCTGACGGTTGGCACGGGCGAGGATTACAGGATGGCCGTCGAGCGCGGCGGGCGGTGGTACTGGCTGCCTACTGCCGGTGTGGTCAACAGCATTGGCATCAATGTAGGCCCGGGCGGCAGCCACACTTTTTACGGGCAACTATATCCTACGGTCAACAATAACCGGCCGGGGCGCTACCGTTTCTTCAAGGAGGTAAGCATCGACGGGCACAAGGTGGTGCTTATGTGCGACTTCTTTCTGTCTGGCAAATGAACTCCTAACCGCCCGTCAGGCCGCCGTATGTTGTTTTTCGGTTGTCAATCATGCTCCAGGGCGCTTCAGCCTCCTTGTCGGCAGCAACTCTTCATGCCAACCGAGCCAAATCTATTCGGCCTCTAACGTAAGGTGCGGGTTAAAATGATGGCACAAATAAAGAAAGCTCCTACGCGCAAAGGCAACCACAATGGTGGCATCTTGCGCGTAGGAGCTTTCTTTATGCAAGTAGCTGTTGATACTTAACCGATACCAGAGATAAATGATTTTCAACAGCTGCTTATATGCCGGTGCGGTTGTTTATGCCCGGGCCGGCGCTTATTTTACTGTCAGGTTGGTCACGTTGTTATACTTCTTTATGGCCTTGCCGTCGGCGGCGGTTATCTTCACGCCGTCGAGAGTCAGCCCGTCGGTATAGTTGAGTATTGCACCCTCCTGCGCCTTGAACGTAGAGCGGCTTATCTTTATGTCCTTGATGGGCATCTCTGGCAGCCCGTTCATGTAGATGGCTCGCTTGGCCCCGTTGCACGTCACTCCCTCAACGCTTATGTTGCGGAAGCTCGGTGTGGTCTCGTCGACAGCCTGTATGGGTGCCGCCGTCTGGTTGCCGCCCTTGCTGGCAACCTCGAGCGGGGCCTTGCCGCCGTAGTACAGGTCGAAGGTGATGGCGTCGCCGGGTATGTCGGCCATGCCGATGTTGCGTATGAATATATCCTCGACGGTGCCCCCGCGGCCTCGTGTCGACTTGAATCTCAGGCCGGTGTCGGTGCCGATGAACAGGCAGTTGTCTACCATTATGTTGCGTGCGCCGCCCGACATCTCGCTGCCTATCACGAAGCCGCCGTGGCCGTGGTACACCCGGCAGTCGCGTATCACCACGTTCTGGGTTGGCATTGCGCGCTTGCGGCCCTCTTCGTCGCGTCCCGACTTTATGCACATGGCGTCGTCGCCCACGTCAAACGAGCAGCCCGTCACCACCACGTTGCTGCACGACTCGATGTCGAGCCCGTCGCCGTTTTGCGAGTACCACGGGTTGCGTATGGTCACGTTGCGCACAGTCAGGTCTTCGCACATCAGCGGGTGTACGTTCCATGCCGGTGAGTTCTCAAACGTTGCGTCTTCCAGCAGCACCCTCTTGCAGCCTATGAACGAGAGCAGGGCAGGCCTCAGATAGTCGTGCAGCTCCTGCCATGCCTCGTCGGTGTTCTCGCTGTAGGCCCGTTGGTAGTATTTGTCCCTGTCGGCGTCTATGTCGCGTATTTGTTCCGTTGGATACCACACGTCGCCTTTCTTGTTGAGTGCCCCGCCTTTGCACAGTGCCTTCCACTGCCCATCGGTCATCTTGCCGCGCTTCACCGGTCGCCAACTCTGTCCGTTGCCGTTGAACACGCCTGTGCCGGTGATGGCTATGTTCTCTGCGTTTACGGCCGTCAGCGGCGACATGCAGCGGCGCATCCTCACCCCTTCAAAGTAAGAGTCTACGAGCGGGTAGTCGGCCCTGTTGGGCGAGAAGAGCACCAAGGCACCCTCCTCAAGGTGCAGCTCGGTGTTGCTTTTCAGTTCTATGGGCCCGGTGAGCCACACCCCTCGGGCCACCGTCAGCCGTCCGCCGCCGCGTTGTGCCAGGGCGGCAATGGCCTTCCTGAAAGCCTCGGTGTTCATTGTGGTTCCGTCGGCCACTCCTCCGAAGTCGGTGAGCCTTACTTCATAGTCGGGTATTTTCGGTTCAGCAACGGCCCTCATCTCAAAGGGCAAGTCGTTGTAGGCGGTGGCTGCGCCGTCGGCCTTTTGTGCCGTGGCGGTCAGCAGCGATGCCAGCCCCACGGTGGCCATAGCCACCATTCTCGTTATTCTGTTCATCATTGTTTTTTGTTTTTTTGTTTGTTATGTTTTCAGCAGTCGTTAATTCATTGATGTCAACGGCCTGTCGGGTGCACAGGTCATGTATGCTTTTTTCCAAATCAGGGTACGTTCTACTAACGTCTTGAGCCCCACGGGTTTGCGCTAGCCGGCATATCGGCCTGCCAAAGGGCCTGTACTGCCCGGCCGTATGGCCCGTTTGGCGTGGCCGTTCGGGCCGTTTGGCATGGCAGTACGGGCCTTGGCGCGGCCTGATGTCACTTTTGTCAGTAAATATTGCAGCGTCCGGCCGGCTGCGGCCCTTGTGCCGTTTGCCTCAGTCCGGCGCCGGGGCCCGTTGCCAAGCGTCTGTCTCAGTCGATGGTTACCTGTATCTTCTGCAAGTCTTTGTCAGCGCTCGACGTGCCAACCATCAGTTCGTAGTTGCCCGGAACCACCCTCATGGTGTTGGTGGCGGCGTCCCATCCTTCAAAGCTCTCGCGCGGGAAGTCTATGGCCACGGCCTTGGTCTCGCCGGCTTTCAGCTCCACCCGGCAGAATCCGCGCAGCGTCTTGGCCGGCCCTTCGGTGTCGGCCGTGTTGCGCATGTAAGCCTGCACCACTTCGGTGCCGTCGCGCCGGCCGGTGTTGGTGACGCTCACCGTTATCTTGCCCGCCTTCTTGTCGTATTCGGGCTTGCCCAGTTCAAACTCGGTGTAGCTCATGCCGAAGCCGAAGGGGAATAGCGGCTCGCCGCCGAAATACCTGTATGTGCGGCCCTTCATCGAGTAGTCGTCGAACGGCGGCAGCTGGCTGTCGTCGCGGTAGAAGGTCACAGGCAGCTTCCCGCCCGGGTTGTAGTCGCCAAAGAGCACGTCGGCCACGGCGTGTCCGCCCTGTTCGCCGGCATACCAGGCCTGCAGTATGGCGTCGCACGTCTCGGTCTCGGGAGTCAGAGCCACCGCGCTGCCGCTGCAGTTCACCAGCACAATCTTCTTGCCGGCCTCGTGCAGCGCCTTCAGTATGTCGCGTTGTGCCTGCGGCAGTTCAATGCTCGTGCGGTCGCCGTTGTCAAAGCCGGGCTTGTTGACCTTGGCTTCCTCGCGTTCCAGGTCGGGCGAGATGCCGCCTACGAATATCACCACGTCGGCGTCGGCGGCCTTTGCCACCACCTCTGCCGGCGTAGTCGGCTCTATGGTCTCTACGTTAAACTGCAGCGTGGCGCCGTCGGCCAGTTGCATGTAGTCGAGTTGTATGTCATACTTCTGCCCGGCCTTCACTTTCAACTCCCTCTTGTTGTTCCTCATCTCCTCGGCCATCCATCGGTTGGCCACGGTGTCGCCGTTGACAATCAGGCGTATGCCGTCGTCGTTTACATAGTTGATGAACACCCGTCCGTCTTGCCTTGCCGTGAACGAACCGCGGAAGCTGGCCGTGAAGTTGGTGAGCTCAACGCCCGGAGCAAAAGCCGTGTTGCCCCCGTTGTCGAATTGCAGCGCGCTTGTGTAGCGTGTTTCCACCACAGGCTTGCCCTCCATGCGGGTGTTGTTCCAGAATCGCGCCTCCATGCCCGGCTTCCCGTCGGGTGTGACAAAGTCGCCGAACAGGCTCCGGGTGTCGGTTATCTCGGTAATCTCGCATCCCTTGGCATATTTCACCTTGGTGCCGAGCTTGGCCTCGATGCCCTCCATCACCGTCACAGTGTGGGCCGGCTGCCCGAAGTAAATACCCCACATCATCACCGAGTCGGCGGCGTTGGGGCCCATCACCATTATTCGGCCGGCGTCTTTGTCGAGCGGCAGCAGATTGCCGCGGTTTTGCAGCAGCACCATCTGCTCGCGGGCCATCTGCAGCGCCAGTTGCTTGTGGGCGTCGCAGTTCACCACGCTTTCGGGTATCTTTGTCCACTCCACGAGCGAGTCGGGGTCGAGTTCGCCGAGCTCAAAGCGCGCCTTCAGCAACCGCTTCACGCTCACGTTGATTTGCTCCTCGCTTATCTCGCCGGCCCTGACGGCCTCGGGCAGGCTCTTGTAGTTGCTGCCGCACTCCACGTCGGTGCCGCTGATCACGGCTTTGGCCGACGCCGCCGCCGCGTCTTTCGACACACCGTGGCGTCCGGGGCGCCAGAAGTCGCCTATGGCCCCGCAGTCGCTGACCACCAGTCCGTCGAATCCCCACTGGTCGCGCAGTATCTGTTGCAGCAGCCTGTTGCTGCCGCAGCACGGCTCTCCCTCAAATCTCTGGTAGGCGCACATCACTTCCTGCACCCCGGCTTTCTGCACAAGGTCTTTGAACGCGGGCAGGTAGGTCTCCCAGAGGTCGCGCGGCGATAGCGACTCAATGTCGAGGCTGTGCCTGGTCTTTTCCGGGCCGCTGTGCACAGCGAAGTGTTTGGCGCAGGCAAGCAGCTTGCGGTATTTGTGGCCCTCGGGCCCTTGCAGTCCGCGCACCACGGCCTGGCCCATCCTTGAGTTCATGTATGGGTCTTCGCCATACGACTCTTGGCCGCGCCCCCAGCGCGGGTCGCGGAATATGTTTATTGTCGGGGTCCAGAACGAAAGGCCCTGGTATTTGCCCACCTTGCCTTTGCGCTTCTGTGCGGTGTTCTTTGCCCGGGCCTCGTCGCTTATGGCCGAGTAGATGCGTTCGAGCAGTTCGTCGTCGAACGATGCTGCCATGCCGATGCACGAGGGGAACGTTGTCGACAGGCCGTTGCGCCCTACGCCGTGCAAAGCCTCGCTCCACCAGTCGAACTGCGGTATGCCCAAGCGTGGTATGGCAGGCGAGCCGTTCATCATCAGCTTGGCCTTCTCGTCGAGGGTTAGCCTGCCCAGCAGGTCTTCGGCGCGCTGCTCGGCCGGCAGGTCGGGATTCTGGTAAGGCAAGTTTTGTGCTGCCGCCCCCGCAGAGCACATCACGATGATGGATAAGAGCAGATTGCTTCTTTTCATGTTGTTGTAGTTTTAGAGTTGTTCTATGGTTCGTTTATTTGTTGTTTACGGCCACTTTCTCGCCGTTTATCACATATATACCGGCCGGAAGTGCGCCTAAGTTGTCGGCTGTGCCGAGGCAGGTGCCTTGCAGCGTGTACACCCTGTCGCCCTTGAGCGAAGGGTTGCGCATGGCGTTCTCTATGCCGCTGGTAGTGCTTTTGTATGTGGTCTTCACCGTGGCGCCCTCGGTTGTGATCTTGTCTTTGAGCCTTATGTCGGCCGAACTTGCACCTATGAGCACGTCGACAGTGCCGTCTTCCACGTCAAACGTGTTGGTGAGGTCGTTGAAATAGGCCAGCTGGTCGTGGTGCAGCACAAACCTCACAGGCTTGGTCTCCCCCGGTTCGAGCTCAACCCGGGCAAACCCCTTGAGCTCCTTCAGCGGCCTCTCTATCTCCGATTGCGCGTGGGTGTAGAGCTGCACTATCTCGGTGCCGGCCACTTTGCCCGTGTTTGTGATGTTGGCCGTGACGACCACGCTGTCGCCCGCGTCGAGGCTGTTGGTGCTGAGCGCCATGTCGCTGTAGCCGAACGTGGTGTAGCTCAGTCCGAAACCAAACGGGTAGAGAGGTTCTTTGTCGTGGTACATATATGTATACTTGGCTTTCCTGATGTCGTATTGCAGCATGTCCGCAGGCAGGTCGGCTTCAGATGCATACCATGTCGATGTCAGCTTGCCGCCCGGGTTGTAGTCGCCGAAGAGCACATCGGCAATGGCCTTGCCCTGCGCCTGGCCACCGTACCAAGCCTCGACTATGGCCGGCACATGCTCTTGCGCCCAGTTTACCGTCACCGACGAGCACGTCTGCAGCAGGAGCACCACGTTGGGGTTGGCCTCGTAGACGGCTTCGAGCAACTGTTGCTGGTCGCCTGGCAGCGACAGCGAGGTGCGGTCGTTGCTCTCGTCGGACACTTCGAGGTTGGTGCCGGCCGCAAACACAACCACGTCGGCTTTGCGTGCTATCTCGACGGCGCGCTCTATGTTGGTTTCCGCCTTCCCCGTGACGGCGCAGCCTTTGTAGAAGTATAGCGGGCCTTGGGTCTCGAGCGGGTTGTCGTCGCCCTCGTTGTAGAACTTAACCCAGTCCATGTTGGCGCAATACTTGTCGCCTCCGCCGAAGACGAGGTACAGTTTGTGGGTTCCGTTGAACAGTTCGGGGTCGACATCGGCCGTCGTTGTGGCGTATTTCGCCCAGTCGCCCGTGGTGGCAAGCGTCACAGTGGCAGCCGGTTCGCCATCGATGCGGTCGAGGTAGAGCTCTACCGTGGTGGCAAGGTCGTTTTCTGCCCCCGAGTAAATGTCGACCTTCGAGCAGCCGTCGCCGAAGTTGACGTCGTCAAACGAAATCCAGTCGCCGGCATATATGTATCCCACGTTGCCCGAACTGCCGTTGGCCTCTATGCTCAGCCGCTTTGAAGAGCTGGGCACGCTGCTACCCGTGAAGTCTTCACACTGTATCGTTCCGTCGCTTATGGTGTAGCCTATCTTCTCTGCAATGCCCTCCAGCGGGCTTGTCACTTCAACCGGCGAGCCGCTGTAACCGCCCAGGCTGACGGTGTTGCCGAGCGGCCCGATGACGGCAATGTTCTTGTCTTTGGCGAGCGGCAGAAACGAGTTGTCGTTTTTCAGCAGCACTATCGACTCGCGTGCTGCCCGGTGGGCCAGGTCGATGTGCTCCTGGCACTCGAGCTCGCTTTCCGAAATGCTGCTCCACGGCAGCAGCGCGGCATCGTCAAACTCGCCCACCGAGAACCTTGCTTCAAACACCCGGGTGAGTGCCGAGTCGAGGTCGGCCTCGGTCATGTAGCCTTTTTCTATTGCCTCTTTGCAGTAATCCTGGAACGTGGTGCCGCAGTTGAGGTCTTCGCCATTGCGCATCGACACGCCGGAGGCTTCGGCCGGGGTGGCCACATAGTGGTGCTTGTTGTACACATCCTCCACCGCGCCGCAGTCGCTCGTCACGAATCCGTCGAATCCCCATTCGCCCCGGAGTATGTCGATGAGCAGTTCGTGGTTGGCTCCGCACGGTATGCCGTTGAGGGCGTTGTATGCGCTCATCACCGAGCGCACGTTGCCTTCTTTCACCGCCGTCTCGAATGCCGGCAGGTAGTATTCGCGCAGGTTGCGCGCGTCGACGTCCGACGAGGTGCTGTGCCGCCCTTTTTCATAGTTGTTGGCGGCGAAGTGCTTTGCCGTGGCCACGGTCTTGTAGTATTTGGGGTGGTCGCCCTGCATGCCGCGTATGTATTCCACTGCGATGCGGCCTGTGAGGTAGGGGTCTTCACCGTAGTTCTCTTCGTCGCGCCCCCACCGCGGGTCACGGCTCATGTTTATCGTTGGGCACCAGTAGATGAGCCCTTTCTGCTTTGTGTTGTAATATATCCGTGCCTCGTCCGACGTGGCTGAGGCGCAGTCGAAGATGAGGGGCAGGTCCCATGTGCTCGACATGGCCTTCGACGACGGGAAAGACGTGGCTTTGCCCGAGCGCGCCACGCCGTGCAGGGCCTCGTTCCAGTAGTTGTAGCCCTTCACCCCCAGGCGGGTGATGTCGAGCGTCTGGTGGCCAACCTGGTTGATTTTCTCGTCGAGGGTGAGCAGCGACACAAGGTTCTTGGCACGCTCGTGGAAGCTCAGCTCCGGGTTTTGAAACGGGTATTCATATACTTGTGATGCTACCGGGGCGGCTATCATGGCCGATGCCGCCGTGACGATTGCAAATATGACATGGTTCTTTTTCATTGCCGTTATTTTGTTTTAGGATTTTATTCCACTCTTTTCAGGATTGTCGTGCTGCCAGCGCCGGGGTGGCTTCAAGACCCTTCGCTGTTGGCCAAGCCAAGCCCCGTGGTTGGTATAGTGACGGTGATGAGGCTTGTAACGCCGGCCGCGGCCCAGCCACATCCGGGCGATGAACGCCGGCCGGCGACTCAGAGATACTGCCTGTAGGCATAGAGGCCTATCATGGTGCCTGTAAACCCGCCTGCACGCTGGCTTACAAACGGCGCGTCGACACCCTTGGCTGCCGTCTGCCACGTTGCGCCTCCGTCGGTCGAGAAACTGAACTCATAGTTGTCGCCCAGGCATTTGGTGCGCAGCATGACGCTTTTCGTTTCACTGTCCACGCTGACCGAGGCTATGGTCGAGGTGCTCCGTCCCTTGTCGCTGCGCTCAACCACAATCATGCCGCGGCGCAGTCCAAAGCGGTAGTAGCGCTGTTCGTTCTTGAATACAGCCATGCCCGCCTGGGCACCGGGGTAGGGCAGGAAGTCGAGCTTGGTCTCGGCGGTGAACTTGTGGTGCTGTATGCGCCTAAGGAGCATGGGCGGCGTGCGCCTGTCTTGAGGCAACACTTCGTCGGGCACTATGTCCAGCCTTCCCCCGGCCATGCTCGCGTAAGCGTCGGCAGGGCCCAGCAGCGAGAGCCATTCGGGGCCGGTGTGCCGGCCGTCGAAATCGTCGCGCCATGTGAAGTTGCCGAACGTTGCGCCTTCGCGGCGCTCTGTGCCGTTGCGGCGCAGCGTCAGCGGCACGGTGTCTTTCTCTTGGGTGATGTAAGGGAAGCCGTCGAGGCTCCAGTTCACGGGCATCAAGAACGTTTCGCGGCCCAGTTGCTCAACGCCGCCGGGGCCCGGACGGCAACCCAGGAACACGGCCCACCATTCGCCGTTGGGCGTCTGCACTATGTCGGCATGGCCCGTGCAGGTAACCGGGTTGGTGCGCCCCGCTTTCAGTTCGCGCTGCGTGAGCATCGGGTTGCGGCTCCAGCGGGTGTAAGGGCCAAACACAGAGTCGGCCCTGTAGGCCACTTCCGAGTGGAATATGCCGGTGCCTCCTTCGGCGCAGATGATGTAGTACTTGCCGTCGATTTTATATATGTGCGGGCCTTCGTTGCGGGCCAGGCGCTCCTCGGGGCCCACACCCGCTTCGCGGAACTTGACCGGTGCACCCGTGGTCTGGCCCGTAGCGCGGTCAAACCGGGCTATGCGCAGGCAGCGGTGGTTGCTCCACTTGGGCTGCCCTTCGGTAGACTCCTTGTATATGATATAAGCCTTGCCGTCGTCGTCGAAGAAGAACGCTGGGTCGATGCCGTCGATGGCAGGCAGCCATACGGGGTCGCTCCAGTCGTTGTTCATTGGTTTTTTGGTTGTGACGTAGAAGTGGCCGCGCCCCACATCGGTGGTAAGCATGTAGTAAGTGCCAGTCTGCGGGTCGAAACTTATGTTGGGTGCATAGATGCCCCCCTTGCCCACGTCTTGTCCGGCAAGCGCAGGCAGTTGTGACGGGCGGTTGAGCACATTGCCCACGAGCGTCCAGTTGACAAGGTCGCGGCTGTGGTAGAGCGGCACCCCGGGAAAGTAGCCGAACGTGGAATTGACAAGCCAGTAGTCGTCGCCGACACGGCAAATGGCAGGGTCGGGGTGGAAGCCGGGGATTATGGGATTGTAGAACGATGCCTTGTCGGTCAGCGGATTCTGTCGGTAATAATCGTCGTCGCCGGTGTAAGTGAAGTAGTCGAACGAGGCTTTTGCCCCTTCGCCGCTTCCGCTGGCACCGACAGAGACTGCCATCAGCAGCATGTTGGCTATGAGAAGTTTTCTTATCATGTATTCTCGCGTTAATAATTATTTATGGCCTGTGGCATGCCTGATATCATTTTCAGCCACAACATGATGCATGGGTTGCCCGCATGCAACATGGCGTTGGCTTGCGGCCATGTTTACTATTGCTTGATGCAAAGTTAGTGAAATGCCGTTAACCTGTCGGCGATTATTTGGCTATTTTGGGGTTAAATTTGTTTCTTTCACGTATGTAGACAGTTTTTGGGTGCATTCGGATAGGGTGAGAAGTTGTTGTCCGTGCCGTTTGCTCCGGCATTTGCAACAGGGTAGGGCGGACAGTAGGCAGAATGTCTGCGTGGCGAGACGGACAGGCCGTTGGCGATTGGTTACCACCATCTCGCCAGATGGTGGTGGTGCCTCACATGGTGGGCATCGTGCAGTTGCCTGCATTTCACTTTTTGTCTCATGCCTTGGCTGGCCTGCTGATGCAGGATCCTGCATAAGGGATGCCGTTGGCCGGAAAGGCGATAGTGCAGACAGCCATCGGCAATAGGCATGCCGATGCTTTTTCCATGTTTGTCATGTGAAGGCATGGGCTTTATGGCTTTGCCGTGAATAGACGGGGGCATGTGTGCCACCGGCTGTTGAAAAGGCAGCCACATTGTGGTTGACAAAGATTTCGCGGAAGACAGAAACTTCCGCGAAATCTATTTTGCATGCATCCGGTGGCATTGCCAAGAGTGATTGCGGCAATGCGACATCCAGACTATTTCACCACAACCTTCTTGCCTTTGTGGATATATATGCCCTTTGCCAGGCCGTCATAGTCTTCCATTGTGGCATTTTGCTTGGCTATGGTGCCGTTTAGGAAGTAGATGTTGTTGTCGGCAGTGGCGTTTGCCCCATACTGGCTTGCGTTTGTGTCCTCAATGCCGGTGATGCTTGTCGTGCCGTCTTCATAGATGATGTAGCCCATCTGCGTTCCGCCGGCATTCTGGTTGATGGTGGTAATGTTGACAAGGCTGTTGAGGTAGCGTTCAAGGTTGGTGTAACCGTCGGCACCGACCTCGTTTCCATCGTCAGGGTTCGACGGGTCGAGGCCGTTGAAGTCTTCCCACTGGTCGCTGATGCCGTCGTTGTCGAGGTCGGCCGGTGCGTTGGCCGTGGCGAGCACGGGCCATCCGCCGCAGTCATCCTGGCTGTTGATGAACCCCTGGTCGCAGTTGCGCCCAGTAAACGTGGCCAGACCCTCTCTTGCATCGTTGACGAGAATGATGTCGAGGGCGTCGCGCGAGCTTTCCGTGCGCCTGCATCCCGCATACTTGAGCACACGGTCGAAGGCATCCTCGGCAGAGTGGGTGGTCACGACAACAAAGTCGATGGGCTCGTTGATGCGCATGGTGTCGCGAGTGGCTTGGGTGTAAGTGTTGTCAACCCCGCTGCCGTTGGTTATCTGGTTGTACATGCCGTAGGTCCAGTTGTCGTTGGTCACGTCGTCATATTTGGAGTTGACGTTGCCGTCGACATAGAACTTTCCCCATACATGCCACATCTTGTCCCACTCGTTGGGGCTGTCGGTGTTGTGGCCGGTGTACTCTGACGTCCTGATGCCTATGCCGGCAATCCTGCGCTGTATGGTTTCGCTTCTGTTCTCGGTTGCGGGCCCCGGCTTGTAGTAGTTGTTGACTATGTTCACGTTCATGCCCTCGCCACCGTAGCAGCCGTTGCCACCCCAGTTGTAAATCACGTTGTTGCGCATGTCCATGCGCTCGTCGGTCTGTGTGCTCGGGCGCGGGCCGAGACGCGGTGTGCGCGAGGTGTGGTGTATTATCAGGTTGTGGTGGTAAGACGCCCCGCTGCCTCCCCAGTTGCCTCCGTAGCCGTGGCTACCCTTGGAGTGGCCGGCATTGACCATGCTCTGGGCGGCAATGCACCATTGTACGGTGAGATTTCGGCTGCCGTATACCGACAGGCACTCGTCGACACTCCAGCTTACGGAGCAGTGGTCGATGATGACATCGTTGAGGTCCATGCCTCCGAGGCCGTCGCCCTCATGCTCGTCGACATGGCGGTTGCCGCAGCGGAAGCGCATGTAGCGTATTATGACATTGTCGGCACCGATGGAGAAAGGATAGTCGGCAATGCATATTCCGCCACCGGGCGAGGTCTGGCCGGCAATGGTCACGTCGCCGTTGTTGAGCCTAAGTGGAGATGTCAGGTAGATGGTGCCCGACACATCGAAGATGATGGTGCGCGGCCCTTTCTGGTTGCATGCCCAGCGGAACGAGCCCTCCTCGCCGGTATCCTCGAGTGTGGTGACATGGTAGACAGTGCCGCCGCGCCCACCTGTAGTATAGCGGCCGAAGCCCTCGGCGCCGGGAAAAGCCAGCTGCTTCTCTTTGCTTTCGGCCATGGCATCTGTCGAGAATGATGTGCCGAGCATGAGCGACAGAGCGCCCAAAGTGAGTAGTCTGAATTTCATATTTGATGTTTTAGTTGTTATTGATATGTGTTGCTTTTGCCTACAAAGTTACTTACTTTATCCGTTCGAAGGGGGAATTTTTTCACTTAAAAGGTGGAAAATGTTCTTTTGTAAGCGTTAATGCCAGTTTTTGCGCTTTTGCCAACAGTACTTCCATCGTTGCTTCGCCACCAACAGGGCGTTGAAACCAAACCGGTAAAGAAGCCGCCGGTATCGGCTTGCGGCAAGAAAACGAGAAAAGGGGCGCACCGGCCGAGCGGTGCGCCCCTTGGGTTTGGCGCGTGGCGGGTAACCCGCCTGCAGGTTTGTTACTTCACCATGAATTTCTTGCCATTCTGGATGATGAGGCCCTTGGTGCCCTTGGCAACCTTCATGCCCATCACATTGTACATCGGAGCGTTCTCGTCGAACTGCTGTTCGTCGGCAGTCACTTCCTCGATGCCGTCGCTCACTGAGCTGGTGTCGCCGGTGATGAGTATGCTACCCATGTACTCGAATGCGTCTTGGGTGATGTAAACATCCCAGATAACCTCGCCGGTCTCAGGATTCCACATGCCAATGCTCTCGTCGGGAGTTACAACGGGGCCTCCGGCAATGTCGCCAATGACGCGTACGTATACCTTGTCCTTGTCGTTGGCCTCGGCAGGCAGGGTGGCCTTGAGGTTGCCCCATACGAGGTTCTCAATCTCTATTCTGCCAACCTCAGTCCATGTGGTGCTGTCGGTAGAGAACTCAAGCTTCTGAATCTTGGCAGCGTTGTTGTCTGTTCCAACGTAGCAAGAGAAGGTGATGTCCTTTATGCCCTTTGTCGGGATGACGAACAGAGCGTAGTTGCGCTGTGTCTCCTTTGCACCAGACCATGTGCGGCGAGAGAGGATAGGCATCTGGAGTTCGGCATCGTCCTCGCCAAACTTGCCCGGGCGCGACTCGAAGAATCCGTTTACATAGGTGAATGGAGCTTCCTTGCTGCCTGTAGCCTCGGTAGTATCGTTGACGATGGCATATACGGTGCTCTGGTAAGCGGGATCCATGTTGAGGTAAACGTCGGCAGAGTATGACTCAGGCTTGCCGTTTGATGTGATGTCCTTCAGGGTGAAGGCTGACAGCACTTCGCTGTTCTCGGTGAACTTGGCCGTGAGGTTGAGGTCTCCGTCGAGCGTGAATGTGCGCGTGAGCTCTTTCGTTCCGTCTTCCCAGCCTTCAAACGTGTTGAGGTTGTCGATGTAGTGAGAGGTCTGCGGGTCAACCGTAACGGTGATTTCGTCGCCTACATAGTATACATCTTTCTCGGGCGAGATAGAGTAAGTGATGTACGACGGGCCGTCAATGTTGACATTTACTGAAGCCGGTGTCGGGAACTCGTCGACGTAAGCAATAGACGGGCCTATGTAATAAGTGCCGCCATTGTTTTTGTAATCGTAGCCGGCCGTCTTCCAAGGATTGCTGTTCAGGATGTAGTACATGTTCTTTGAAGCGTCCTGGAATGTGCCGCCCGTTGTCCATGTGAAGTCAGCGAAGTCGGCAAGGGTCATGTCGCCGCCCAAAGGCATGGCTGCACTTCTGCATTCGTTGAGAAGATAGGTGGAAAGGTCTGTCAGTGACCTGTACGTCTCATTGTCAATGACGTTGTTGTTTGTAATGACATAACCGTCCTCGATGTTGGTTATCTTCGTGTCTGTGTAGAAGCTGTTCTCGTCTTTGAGGAGGGTGTAGCCTTCAGACGGGCCTACGAACAGGTTGTTGTAAATGTTAAGCGAAGAGCCTGTGCCAATGTTTCCGGCTGCGCCCAGCACCGTGAATCCTTGCGGGTGCATCACCTTGTTCTCGCCCAACAATACAAAGTTGTTGGCGAATGTAACGGTCGTGGCTGTCTCCGTCCTGTTTCGTGTCTCCCACAGACCTTTGGTATACGGCATGTCGTAGAACATGTTGTCGGTGATGTTGAACGCTTTTACGGGCATGAAGGTACGGAATACCGACCAGTTGTCGCCGCTGCTCTGGGCTGTCTGGTGTATCTTGCATTCCTTTACTTCGATGCATGCGATAGCCATGTCGGCCCCGGTGAGCCCTGTCTCGCTCTTGTCGCCGTCGAAGCGGAGTATAGAGCGGGCCTGGCCGTGGATGTCGCACCGTGTCAGCGATATGGTGTCGGCAAAGAGGTCGCGTCGGTTGTCGATGAGGTAGCTGCCGGTTCCTACAAGGTTGAGATTGCTGAAGAAGACAGACATGCGCTTGCCTTCCTCTGCCGATGGTGCATCGGCAGACCACTCAAATGCCAACTGCAGTTGAGGCATATTGTCGAAATCGGTCTCGTTGCTGCGGATGACGAGCTTTCCTTTGGTCATGGTTGGCTTCAGCTTGCCAACGTTGACAAGAGTGCCAGCGTCCCAGTTGCAGACGATTTCGTAAGTGTCGCCTTCCATGCCGGAGCCAATGAGATTGAACGCGTCCTTAAATTCAGAGGAGTTGGTCACCTCTTTCGTCCAGCTTTCGGCAAACGATGTAGCCGGTGCCATGGTCATGGCAGCCAGAGCTAATAAAGTAAGTTTTTTCATCGCTTTGATTTTTTAGTTGGTTGTTAATAATGTTGATTGTCTTTTATTTGTCGGTACATGGGCCCCCACGCCATGTTGGCAGGGCAGGGGGCCTTAGCTTGCATTCACTGCTGCTCTTCCTCGTCCTGGTCTTGCGGGTTGTTTATTTCCTGCAGTTGCCAGTTGATGAAGTAGCCGTTGCTTCTGATGCGGCCTTCGACAGTGCCCTGGCGGCCGGTGACGGCATACTTCGGGCCAATTCTGACGGCCACGCTGTCGCGGGCTTTCTCTTCGTTGCCGTTGCGGTATGCGCTGTTTGCATAGCGTTCGGCAATCTTGCACATATAGCTGTACGACTTGCCTTCGGCAATGTATTCCTTCATGTGCTCGTCGGCCAGCGCCCAGTCGTACATTTCTTTGAGCTGGTCTTCAGTGTAGTTGTCCCAGTCGTCATCGCCCGGGCGTGGCAGGTCGTGCATGGTTCCGTTGGCCGAGCCGGCTATTCCCAAGTTGCCGTATCCGCCGGAAGGAGCGCTCACCCACGGGTCATATCTCTGATCCCATGCCGGGTCGGTTTGCCAAGGCAGCTTCTTGTCGGGGAATTCGGCGCTGGCACCGTGGTTGAGTATCACGTAAGCCTGGTCGAAATGTCCAAGGTGAGTTTCGGCCTCGGCCAACAGGAAGTGAAGGTCGTGGGCACGGAACGTAGGTATGGCAGGCTGAATCTTGTATATGTCCTCGTCGTCAAGATAGCGGTAGGTTCTTGTCACGAAGTCGTAGCCATAATAATACTTAGACACGCAACGCTTGCCCGAAAGGGTTCTCATTATCCACCCCTGCGTGTAGCCTCGTATGTCGTTTTCGTTGTACAGGCTCACTCCGTAGTCGGACGGTTGCAGGTAGAATGACTCGTCCGACGGGTATTCCGGGCAGAAATATTGCACGAGCCTGTTGCGCTGATGGTTATCATAGTCGTACATGATGCTGCTGAGCAACTGAGTCATCAAGCCCTGGCGGTTGTTGTAGAAAATGAGGAAGTAGGCCGTCTGGCTGTCGCTCTGCAACTTCATGTTGAGCTGGAAGATGTCAGACACTCCCTGGTCGCCGGTGATGCGCTCCGTAGCCTTTTCGTTGTATCCCATCTGGTAGTCGTACATGTACTGTAGCAAGTTGTCGTGAATCCACTGCCAGTCGGCTTGTGCAGCTTCTTCATCAACGTAGCTGGCGCGCCATGAGCGGAATTCGGCGTTGAGCACTATTGCCGGCGGGGTAAGGTATTCCCATTCGCGGTACAGCGTGGCGTTTTGGTTTTCTTCGTCTATCCATTTGTACCAGCTGACCTCAAGGTCGGCAGAGATGTGTACGCCGTCGATGGTCATTCCGTTCTCAAGCAGGTTGATGGCGCGGTCGGCCAGCTCCTTCATGTTGCAATGGGTGAATACCGAGGCGTCGCTCAGCTCCTTCTTCTCGGTAAGAGGGTCGTCAAACCAATAGGCTTCGCCGTATATCTTGCCAAGCATGAGGTAGGCCCAAGCCTTAATCCTCATGGCACTGCTGATGAGGGCAGGGAAGTTTTCTTCGGCTACCTCGGTCATGCCGCCGACTTCTTTGTGATATTCCTCCATCTTGTTGAAGTAGTCGTTGCAGGCCACTATGATGGAATAGTAGCAAGTTGGGTCGGCGTATGAGTTGCCATTGGTCTCGTTGTAATTGTATATGGCTTTCAGCTCGGCCGGTGCGTTGTCGGTTGTCTCGAGCAAAGCCCCACGGGTGTCGGTGAGGAAGATGGCCTGGTCGCCGGCTTCCTGCATGCGGTTGAATATTCCGAGAAAGCCTTTGTATATCTCGTCCTCTTCTGCAATGTAGTCTCCCTCGTTGATTATGTTCTTCGGGTCGGTATCGAAGAAATCCTCGCACGAGTGTAAGCAGACAGACATTGCTAACAGTCCTACTGCCGGTATGATGTTCCTAATCTTCATGTCTTTATTCTTTAGTGTGCTATAATTAGAAGTTGATGTTGAAGCCGAGCCTTACTGTTATGGGCAGCGGCATCTTGGAATAGTCGAATCCTCTTAGCTGCTCGGCGTAAGAGTAGGCGAACTCCGGGTCGTGGCCGAGATAGTTGGTCAGTGAGAACAGGTTCTCTGCTGCGACGTAGACATTGCCTGAGCGTATGAAGTTGAACAGCATGTCGAAGTTGTAAGACAGCTTCAGGCTGCGCAGTTTCAGGAAGTCGCCATCCTCAATCCAGCGGTCGGAGAATAGGTTGTTGCCCATGGGGTCGCCATAGTTGGCGCGTGGCATGTTGGTTTGCTGCCCTTCTACCTGCCAGCGGTTCAGCACGGCAGCGGATTGGTTGTAGAAGTTGTCCATTGACTCGAGTTCGCGGCGTGTGGCGTTGTATACCTTTGCGCCGACGGAGTAGGCAAAGTTTGCGTCGAGCACGAAGCGGCGATAGCGCACCGACAGGTTGATGCCGCCATAGAAGTCGGGCATGTTGCTGCCAAGGCTGACCTTGTCGCTCTCGTCGATGACACCGTCGTTGTTCTGGTCTACAAACCACACATCTCCTGCCTGGTACTCATCGCCATTGCTGTTTTTGAGCGCAGCTTGCTGAGCCTGGTCTGTTGTTGAGAAGATGCCGTTGGTCTGGTATCCGTAAAACTCGTATGGGTCGGAGCCCACGGCCATTATCAATTCCGCATCGTCGTTGTTGTAGCCAGTGTATTCAATAGTCATGCTATTGGCATCGCCAAGCGACTTGATTGTGCTGTTGGCAGTGGCGATGTTGGCTCCTATCACGACATCCCAGTCTTTGGTGTGGAATGCATTGACGCGCAGCGAAGCCTCTATGCCGTTGGTATTGATTGTACCGCAGTTTTCGTAATAGTCGTACGAACCGTACACGGCCGACACATTGCTGTTGAGCAGCAGGTCGTAGGCATGGTTGGTGAAGTAGGTGAAGCCAATGTTGACGCGGTTGGCGAACAGCGCCATGTCGAGCCCGAGGTCAAGCTGCGTCTTCTTTTCCCATTCCAGCTTGGTGTTGGGAACGTTTGAGCGGTTGATAGAACCAATGTCGAAGAAGTTGTCGCCAGTGTAGTAGTTCTTGCCGTAGTTTGACGAGAACCGGCTGTTGCCAGTCAGGCTTCCTTCGACAGACACGTTGAGGCGGTTGACCCACGACGGTAGAACGCCGAGGTTTGCCACCATCATCGTCACTCCGGCCGAAGGGAAGAAACCCCATCGAGGTGCATCGACGCCAGAGGCGCTGGTACCGTCGACGGCGAGGCCGAGCGAGCCGCGTATTATGTTGTTGTATGTATAGGCTCCGTGTATGTTGAAGCCCACATAGTTCCATTCAACGAGCGAGCCAAAGGTGAGTTGCTCATCATTGGTGTTGTCCATTGTCTGGTAGTCGTCGCTCGCTGTGTTGTAGCCTTCGGATATGTCAGACTCAAAGTCTTTCATTATCATGCGTGCCGAAGCAAACACATTGAGCTTGTGTACGCGGTTGAAGATGCGGTCGTAAGTGCCTTGTAGCGTTAGGGTGGTAACGTCTTGGGTGTAAACCCCGTTGGCCACCTTGTTGCGTCCGGCCCCGTAAAGCTGAGGCATGATGGTCTGACTGGTCATGCCCGGCACAAACAGAGTTTCCTCAATATAATTATAGTAGAGGTTGGCTATTGCGCTCAGCGTAAGGTAGTCATTCCATTTGAAGTTCAGTCCAATCTGTGTGTTTACATCATATATCTTGTCTTTCCCTTCGACGGTGTTGACAATGGCGAGCGGGTTGCTCACATTGTCGTAGGCGTACATAGGGTTGGATGACGTATTCCAGAAGTCATAAGGAGCAAGGTTGCTGAGAACAGAACCGTCTGTTTGTTTCTGGTAAGCATTGATGAGGGGCATCGAGTTGTAGGCCGCCAGCATCGGGTTCGTCTCCAACTGCATTCCCATGTTCTGCAGGTTGCTCGTGATGTATGCCAGGCCGATGTTTGTAAAGATGTCGACCTTACGGCTTGCCAGCACGTCTGCGCTTATCAGCGTATGGTAACGATCCGTGTTTGTGTTGCGCAACGTGCCCTGGTTGCCTGTATATCCAAACGAAATGTTATACTTGGCAATCTCGTCTCCTCCCTCAACCCTGAACAGATTCTCGGTCGTAAACCCTGTATGCTGTATGTCTTTCATCCAGTCGGTGTTCTCGTTGAAGAGGTAGGCCTGCGGATATGTACCGTTCTGCAGGAAAGGGTAATCGCCTATGAGAGACTCCATTGACGGATATCGCGTGAGTCCGATGTCGTTCAGGTATTCTTTGTATTGCGACGAGTTGAGCACGGGGAGGTTCGACTGGCGAATGTTGAAGCCATACGACCCAGAGAAAGTCATCCGTGTCTCAAGGTTGTTGGATGTGGCCTGTTGCGTCTCGATAACAATCACTCCGTTGCTTCCCAGCGATCCGTACATGGCAGCGTCGGCTCCTTTGAGAACCGTCACGCTGCGTATGTCTTTGGGGTCGTAGCCGAAAAGCAAGTCGCGTGAGTACCCGTTGATAACGCTCGACACGTCTTGATTGCCGAAATAGGGTACACCGTTAATTACAATTAGCGGATTGTTCTCGGCAACGAAACTGTGTATGCCGCGTATGTTCATGTATGAGCCCTCGTCCGGCATGCCACTTTTCTCAATCACCTGCAGTCCGGCCAGTCCGTCACGCAACGCCGCCCCGAGGTTTTGTTTCTCCGTGAAGTCTTTGCTTTCTATTGATGATATTGTTGCCGAACGGCTGTCATTGCTGAGGCTTCCGAAGAAAGAGTTGGCTTTCTCAGAGTACAGCACTTCATTTTCCGGCACCAGTGTTATCGTGCCATGCTTCTTGGCGGATAGTTGCCTGAGAAAGCTAAGTGGCATTTCTTTGGGATAATATCCTTCAGCCTTTATCGTGACGATGGCATTTTTGATGGCCGTGGCTATTGAGAACTGCCCTCGCTCGTCAGATAGCGCAGTGGTGCTGTCGCCTACAATCGAGATGATGGCTCCGCTCACAGGCTGCCCGTCAGTGCTTTTGATTTGCGAGCGCACTGTTGATTGCTGTGCCGTTGCCGCTGCCGCCATGAGGCAGGCTGCTACCAGTATATTGATTCTCTTCATGTTCGTGGGTATTAATAGTTATTGTGAGTGGGGCGTAGGCACCAGTGATACATCATCAGCTGGTTTACGTTGTTCTTGTCGCGGTTGAGTACGGTGCCGCTGTCCAATGCAGCTTTGTAAATGCTTGCCATGTCGTTGGAAGTGACGCGGATGCGGAAATTGCCCGAGTGAGGCAAGGTGACAACCCCTACGGTATATCCGTCGGTGTCGTAGGCAATGGCTTTTTCGTTTTGTTTCTGCCAATAGTCGACGTCGAATCCCTCCGGGTATGCAATGCCAAACTCTTCGCCATAGTGGGGCACAGCGCTGGCTGCACCACGGTCGAAGTGGTAATTGGAGCCAGTGGCGTGCATGTTCATGTCTTCCACGAGCCAAGTGTCGTTGAATGCAATGCTGAGAGAGTAGAGCAACGAGTGCTTGAAGCCCATGCGCAGGTAATACTCTCCTGCAGGCAGATGGCATTCGTATATTTTCTGTTCGTCTTCATTCCATGTCAGTCCGTCATATTCAACGCTGCAAGGCAAGCCTTCGGCCATGGCCTCTTCGCTTGGTATGGCGCAGAGCTCATGATAGAATATGGAGGGCCACTGTGCGTTGGTCGTCGTGGTCGACCCCGATGCAATGAGGTCGAACTGGCCTTGGCAGTCGTTGATGACCATCGGGGCTACCCAGTTCTCCCATCTGAAGTACTGGCTTTGTTGGCTGGCCGTCATGTTGTTCCACAGTTCGTAGAACCTTGACTTTACGCGATAAATAACCACATGGTTTGGTATCTTCAGGTTTGTGCAGTAGTATGCCATGCCATTGCTGAGAGTTACAGGGTTGCTTGTGTCTACAGTCTGCACCGACGGGCGCCACCATGCGCCTTCAAGGTTCTTGTAGGTTGTCAGGTCTGACGTTTCGTCAATGCTTTCCTGGTATCCCTCCACACACTTGAAGTCGGGAGCCGAGCTGCTTACGTCGGCCACTTCGAGGCGCTTGTCCGAGAAGCACGCCTTGACAATCCACTCTTCAAATTTCGCCCTGTCGTCGTCGGTTGCTTGACGGTTAAGCCACAGCGGTATGCTGTCCATTGCCGAGTTGATGGCTTTGTCAATCAGCGTGTTGTTTGGTATGAACATGGTAGTGGTATAGCTTTCGCTTCTCATGTTCCATGTTGGTGTGCCGTCGGAGTCGTAGCGATCCATGAGCGTGTTCTTGGTCACCTTGACAGAGTCGTAGATGACGCGTCCGTCATCGGTAACGCCTATGGGAAGACTGTTTTCGCGGTCGAAATACTCATAGTTGTAATTGGTGACCAGCTCCTTGAAACGTGAGTACTCGTCGCCGAGCGACATCAGCAGTTCGTAAGCCGACTGCCTTACCGGCAGCATGCCGTCGACATAATACACGTAGCCGTTGTCTGCTTTCACGGCCTTTATTATGTTGCAGTCGTCCAAACGCTTGCCTCCGTCATACACCCATACGCTTTTTCCGGAGCGCATGTTGATGTTCCAGCCGTCTACAAGCTTAGACGGGTTGATGCTCATGTTGGCCACGCTTTGCTCTGCGAAGGTAGCCTCGTCGTTTATTTTGCTTTCATCGTACAGGTCGTCGGCGCATACAATGAATGTGTATTGACCGTCGCTGCGCGTTTCGGCGAATATGTCGTTGCGGTTGAACAGTTCGTTGACCTTCGTCAAGTCTGATGCAGACTTGATGTAATCGGTGACACTTCCGTTGAATATGGTCACCTCACTGCCGTTGGCCAGTGTTATGCTTGATTCGTCATAATGGTCGTCCCAGTCAGATGAGCAGGATGCCATGAAGAGGCAACCTATCATTACCAGTGGGATTGCTTTCATATATATGTTCATATCCGGGTATTTTAATTATGATTCGTTGGTCGTTACATTATTCTATAGGAATGAATTCCACATAGTCGAGGCGCTGGTGGTAACTGCTCAGGTTCTTTGCGTTGATGTCGCGCATGGTTATTCTGAACTTATGCTGAGAAGAACCGTCGAATTCCACGGAGTTCCACAATGTCTCTTCTATTGAAGCGAAGAATGGCATTGTCATGCTTTGTCCGCGATACAGGTAAGCCAGAGTCTGGTAGTCTTCATCATCGATGTTGAACTGCGTCAGCGTGCCCGATGTGTATAGGGTTGCCAGCAATGGGTCTTTGATGTAGTGCAGCACCACCTTGTACTTGCCTGCAATTATCGTAGGAGTGTTGAACTCTATCCAACCGGCGAATCCCAGGTTAAGGATGAGATAATTGTTCATGTAAGCGCCATGCTCAGGTGTGTTGGGCTGGCCAGTTGCAGCTCTTTCCTTCATGAACGCAATCCTTCTGTAGCTGCCCGATGAGGTTGATGTCTCGGTGAGGTTGGCTGTGAATGATGTTATCTCGCCATACTCGCCGTCATATCTTTCTTCGCTGAGGTCAACCTGATGGTAGCTGTTTGTCAGCGCGCTTGAGAAGAAGTCGCCTTCTCTGTTGGCTGCTCCCCAGTTGTTGACAAACGATATGATGTCGGCGCTGTTCAGGAAGTCCCATCTCACGTTTACCGGAGTAGGATGGTATACGGGCATGATGCCCCCAATCTTTGTGATGAGTCCGTTGCTTGCCTGTATGTCGCTGCGAAGGATGGGTATGCCGGTGTTTATGGTGCGCTTGTTGTCAACGAGCTGCACCGTGAAGGCCTGTCCGGTGTACTTTGTGTCGTATATGAGCGTTTCGCTCGAGTCGTTTAAGTTGTACACCTCGTCCATGGTATATTGTGATGGCATGAAGTGGTACTTTAAGTAATGGTTGAGCGCGCTGTCCGGGTTGGTCTCTTCGCCGTCGCTGTTGTTTACCAGCCATTGCTTGAGCGACTCAACGTCTGTTATGCCCGATTCGTTCATTATATGGTCAGGAACGGCAAAGCATGTATAGCTGTACGTGTTGATAACCTGTACGCCCCCCTGGCCTGTGGTTGTGTCACGCTCAGTTGTGGCCATGTGTAGTATTTCGGGGTCAGACATGATTGCGTCGGTAAATATCCTGAACGTATTGTTGTCTCCGTCCAGGTTGTCAAGCCTTTCCACAATGTTCTCTGCGTTGGGCACTATTACATCGTCCATCATGTAAATGTTTCCGTTTGAGCCCGACTGTCCTACGAAACGTCCCAGCTTTGCCTGGTTATTGAGGAATATGCTGTCTGGGCTGTACACAATGTCTGTGCGTTGGTCGTCGTCCACGTCGGTTATGGTGTATCCATAGCTCAGCGTGATGTATTGGTTGAACAGGTTTCTCGTGTGTATGTACTCACCGGCGGTGGCGTCGTTGACCAGCGATGAGTCCGACACTTCCGGCTGTCCGCCTTCCCAGTCTATTATGTGGTTCTGCACCACCTTGCGGGCATAGTCAAGGTCTAGTTCTTCTATTGTTGACACGCCCCTGTCGGCCAGGAACCTCTTTATGGCCTCGTTGTTTGGCGAGAATACCGTTGCGCTGGCGTTGGCATCCTTTAGAGCGTTGTAGTAGTCGGTGTACTTCAGCATCTCTATCCACAGTGAGTATGTCTCGGGCGACTTTTCCAGTATGGTTGTCGTCGACATTTCACTTTCAATGTTCGTCGGCTGAACAAACAGCGTGTCCTCATTGGGGTCTTGGCAGCCCACGATGAGAGATGCGACGACAGTCATTGTGAATAATATCTTTTTCATATCTGTATGGTCTAAATGTTATTCGTAATATGGATTCTGCACTAGCTTGTCGTTGTGTAGTATTTCTTCGTCGTTCACGGGCAGGTACCACGCGTTTTCATCGAGCAGCACCGAGCGTATCTTGCTTCCGCCGGCCGTCTCGTTGTATGTGGAAACGTTGTTGATGAAGAATTCGCTGGTGAAGTCCACTGTGCCCGACGGGTCTTTGTATCGCCCTACCCGCAGCAGGTCATACCATGTCCTGCCTTCGCCTATGAACTCCATTATGTTCTCGTGGATAATGGCGTTCATTATAGCCGACAGGCCTGACGACGGGCTTACCGTGGCATCTTGCAGGTTGGTGCGTTGGCGAATCTGGTTAACCAGTTCTATTGCCGCGGTATTGTCTTCGGTGTTCTCTCCCATGTTGCGCATCACCAGCGCCTCTGCTTTCATGAGCATTATCTCGGCCACGCGGTATATTATGAAATTAGGGTCATAATATTCTGTTGTGCGCGGCTCGGTGATGGTGGTACCCCCGAGGTATTTCCATACATAGCCGGTTAGCGAGTTCTCCTGTGCAACATAGCTGCCATACCTTGTGCGTCCGTACATGTCAATGTCCCCGTTGAAGCGTGTCAGTATCTGGCTTGCGTCCTGGTTGAGCTCTTGTGTGAGTGTCTGCGAGAGCATGTATGTGGTGGTGTTGTCGTTGTAGAACAGTGTGGGCAGGTCGTTTGTCTGGTACCCTGAGCCGTCGGGCATTATGCTCGAGAACTGCAGTTCGAATATCGACTCCTCGCTGTTGCCGGGGTTGAATATTGTAAACCAGCTCGAGTGTGAGGCTGTCGACATGAATCTCGGCGCATAGGGCGACTTGCTTTCGAGTATCAAGTCTGCGTATGTTATGGCCTCGTCGAAGTCTTGGTTCCACATGCAAACGTCTGTCATGAGGGCGTAGATGGCCCATATTGTGGCTCGGCCCTTGGTTTCCCAGGTTGTGTCGAAAGTCTCCTTGGCGGCGCCCAAGTCGATGGCAGTGAGCAGGTCTTTCTTTATTTGCGCTATTATTTCGCTCTCTTTGCTTTGCGTTACATACAGTTCCATGTCATCGCTTTCCACCGGTTGCAGTATCAGTGGGGCGTCGCGCCAGTTGCGCACAATGTAGAAGTATCCCAGTGCCCTGAGGAAATAGGCTTCGCACAGGTGTGAGTTCATCTCTTCAGTGGTATATGTGGCGTCGTTGCTCTGTGCCTTTCCTGCGTTGGCAATCACACCGTTGGCGTCGGCAATCACCTTGTAGAATATGTTCCAGTCGGTGAAGTCGCCGCTTGTCGGCTTGATGTCCAGTTTGTCGAGGTCGTTTGCCGAGCGTCTTTTCACGCATCCGGCCCTCAGTTCCCCAAGCGGTATGAGGTGGGTCTGTATCGAAGAGCGCAGGTTGTAGTATCCGGCGAACAGGGCCGACTCAACGTCGCTTTTCGATTTCCACATTTTTTCTGTCGGAAGAGCGTTCTCCGGCATTATGTCGAGATAGTCGTTGCAGGCTGTCAATGTCATGGCAGCTGTAGCTATTATGATTATAGTCTTTAAACCTTTCATGATTGTGACTGTTTAGAAGTTGATGGTAACGCCCATTGCCACGCGGCGGCTGCGCGGTGTCTGCGAATTGTCCTCAGCAAGGTCGGTGACATTTGAGGGCAGGTTTACTTCAGGGTCTTGGCCTGTGTAGTTTGTTATGGTAAACAGGTCGTAGCCTGTTATGTACACGTTGGCAGATGTCAGTCCCAGGTTCTGGCAGAATGTCTTGGGCAGGTTGTAGCTCAGCGACAGGGTCTTCAGGCGCAGGAACGAGCAGTCTTCCACAAATCGGTCTGAGCCGAGGTAGTTGAGGCCGTAGTCCCACAGGGCGCGTGGTATGTCAGTATCGTCACCTTCGTTGCGCCAGCGGCGTAGCACAGCTGTCGACTGGTTGTCGCTGCCAATCATCGACTCGGCGTTCATCCTTGCGCGGTTCACTATCTTCTGCCCGAGTCGGTAGTGCATGAACACCGTCAGGCTCCAGTTCTTGTAGCGCAGGTTGAAACCGCCTCCGCCTTGCAGCTGCGGGTTGCTGTTGCCGATGTATGTGATGTCGTTCTTGTCTATCTTGCCATCCTTGTTGAGGTCTTCATACTTAGCGTCGCCGGGGTAGCAGCGGTATGTGCCGTTAGACATTATTATCGGGTTGCCCTGCAGGTCGTGCATCACGTTGCCCTCGGCATCTTTTGCATAGGTGTCTTCAGTGTTCTGGTAAACGCCCAGGTATTTGTAGCCGAAGAAAGAGCCTACAGAGGTGCCTCTCACTATGCGCATGGCGTATTCACCGTTTTCAAACGAATAGTTCTCTTCTGAGTAGCCAGGCATGCTCAGTATCTCGTTTTCGTTGTGGCTGATGTTGAAGTTCACTTTCAGTTTCCAGTCTTTGGTGTCCAGTGCCTGCCAGTCGGCGCGGAACTCAACTCCTTTGTTGCGCAGCGAACCGGCATTGTAGTATTTCAGTTCGTGGTTTGTGTAGCCGAGGTAGCTCGACACAACATAGTCTTTCTGCAGCAGGTCATTGGTCTTTTTGTTGTAGTAGTCGAACGAGCCGGTGAGCTTGCCGTTCCACAGGTTGAAGTCAAAGCCGAAATTCCACTCGGCCGAACGCTCCCATTTCAGGTTGTTGAGCTGCATTGTGCTTGCCGTTACGGCATTGCCTTCCATATACATTCCTTCCGAGACATAAGTGCCCACGTATGGCGATGTGCCGCTCGGCGTGTTGCCGCTCTCTCCGTAGCTCAAGCGCCACTTCCATTCTGTCAGCACGTCTTTCGACCACTTCATGAATGGTTCGTCGGCAAACTGCCATGACACACCCACTGCGGGAAATATTCCCCACCTGTGTGCGCGGCTTATGCTTGAGTTGCCTTCATAGTTTACCGTTCCGTTGATGGTGTATCGGTCGAGCAGTGTGTACACCACGCTTCCAATTCCAGAGAGCTTGCGCACCTCCGAGGTACCAGAGCCTTGGCTTAGCAGTATGCCGCTGCCCGAGGCCGGATCGGCCAGGCTGGCCGATGCCACGTTGTAGCGAGAAGCCGACGACGTTGAGCTGCGGCTCTGCGATGTGCGCCATATAGCTGTTGCGGTGAACTGGTGCTTGTTGTCGTTCCACGAGTTGTTGTACATTCCCTTGAGCTCTGTTTGCAGCGAGAAGTTGTTGGTGTATGAGTTTGTGGCGCGGTTGGCAAAGGTGTTCTCTATTGTCACGCCCGTGGCTGTTTGCGGCAGGAACGACTCCGTGCGCTGTGTCTTGTACTTCATAGACACATATCCGTTGAACTGCAAGTGCTCCATGGGGTAGTAGTTTCCCCTCACGTTTATCTTCTGTTCGCGGGTGCGCAGGTTGCTGTAGCTGTCCTCGGCCATTATTATCGGGTGGAAGTTCTTAGCGTTGCTGCCGTCGTCTTTGCTGCTGAATGCACCTTGGAACTCCTCGTCGTTCTGCCGGGTGAAGTATGTTCCGGTCATGGCCCCCGTCTCGTCGTCGATATAGTAGGGGCTCTTGTTAGGCATCTTGCGCATGGCCTCTGCACGCAGGTTTTCGCTCCAGGGCGCCTTCTTCTTTGAGTCAGAGTAAGTGTATTCGGCGTTCACTGTGATCTTCTCCGAGAATCGGTAGCCTATGTCGAGGCTGGTGTTCAGTCGGGTCAGGCCCGTGCCCTTGGTCGTTCCGCCTTCGCTCAGGTACGACAGCGAGTAGCGGTATGTGGCTTTCTCGCCTCCTCCCGACATCGAGAAGCTGTTGTCGGTGGTGAATGCGTTCTGGGTGATGTACGAAAGCCAGTCGGTGTTCTGGTTGTATTCGTCGAAGTAGCGCCAGTCGGGGTTGTAGCCTATCTCTGGCGTGTCGTAAAGGTATTCCAGAAGTCCGCTCTGCCCGCTCAGGCCCTGTGCGTTTGCCGAGTTCCAGATGGCGTCCTGGATGTAGGCCACGTAGTCGTTTCCGCTGAGCATCGGCATTGATTCCGGTTCAAACTTGAATGAGTTCTTGGTTGAGAACGAGAAGCGCGTCTTGCCCATTGCACCTTTCTTTGTAGTTATGAGCAACACTCCGTTGGCACCACCCGTACCGTAAACGGCGGTGGATGCGGCATCTTTCAGCACCTCGATGCTCTCAATGTCGTTCGGGTTGAGGCTGAGCATCTGTGCGAAGTCTTCCTGATTGGCCGTGTTGAAGTCGAACGAGTCGTCGATGTCGGTAGAGTAGGGCACACCGTTGATGACGATGAGCGGGTCGGCGTTTGAGTTCAGTGTGGCCGTACCGCGTATGCGGATGGTGCTCTTTGCACCGGGGTCGCCGGCGGCGAGGATGTCAACGCCTCCGAGCTGTCCCTGCAGGGCTTCCTCTATCGACGTCACCGGCGATACGGCCGTGATGTCGCTCATGTTGATTTTCTGGGTTGCAAAGGCCATCTGGCGCTCCGTCACACCCATCTCGTTGCGGCTGCCGCGCTTGCCCTGCACGGTCACCTCTTTTATTTCCGTGGCGTTGCCGCTCATCTTCACGTTGAGCGTGGTCTGCCCGGTGTATTTGTACGATTGCGACTTCATTCCAATGTACGAGAATACGAGCGTCAGCTGCCCCTTCTCTTCCTCGGGCACCTTTATAGAGTATTTTCCGTTGAAGTCGGTAACCGTACCGGTGATTATACGTTTCTGTGCATTTTGGAAAGTCACATTAACGCCTATGCATGGTTCTGAACTTCCCCCGAAGTCTTCGGTCACCGTTCCCGAAACCGTTTTTTGTGCCAGTGCCTGCTGGACCAAGCATAACAGCACCACTGCAAATATGTTTCTTATCTTGTCCATGTTGTCTCCATTAGATATGTGATTATAGTGTCTCGTTGGGTTTCCGCTTCATCAGAACACGTCTTCAATGAAGTGGGCAGGCCCGTCTTCGAATACGAACGGGAAGTAGTCGTATGCCCCTGAAACCTTCACCCTGTGGCCGTCGGCCCCGGTATTGCGGTCGATGATGGCGCAATAGAGTGCCGTGCCGTCGTCGTAGATGTTCATGTTGGTAGAGATGATGCTTGTCGAGCCGCCTTCCGACACCACTTCTTGCTGCAGCGTAGGCAGTCCGCCGTAGTCGGCGGTGTTCTCACCCCAGCCTATGTATGGGTAATTGCTGAACGGTGCCGTTGACAGTGGCACGAAATACAGCTTCAGGTATTCGGTCAGGGAGCTGGCATCGGTTATCTCGATGTTGTCGAAGAATGTCGACGAGCCTACCGTTGCACCGGCCCCGGCGCTCACTCCGGGCAGTTTCCCGTCGACGATGGCCTGCTCTATCACGTTGGTCGTAGGTATGAGCATCATGCAGTCTTCCTGCGTGAATGTCGTTTGCAGCGAGCCGGAGCTCGTGTTTACAAGGCCTGCCTTGTTGAGCAGGTTTATCCATCCGTAGAACTCAGTGGTTTCGTCGGTGCGGTTGTTTATCATGAGCCTCACCATCTGTCTGTTGTTCTCGTTTGAGTAGTCGCCTGGCATGAGCAGCCTGTCGTATGAATAGGCGTGTCCGTTGGTCCAGCCGTTCACGTCGCCGCGGTATGCCAGCGGCTCGAATGTAGTCCATATCTGGTCGTCGGTGACGGTGTTGCCGGCATACTTCAGGCAGTTGTTGTGCATGATGCTATTGGTAATCTTGCCGTCTTTGACATACCAGTAGAGCTTGAAGTCGGATGTGAGTGCCGGTATCACCTTCGTGCCGCTCTCGGGCAGCACAGAGTTGCCGTCTATCGGGCTGGCCACGTGGCCGTTGATGTATGCCGTCATTGCGCTTGTGCTCATGCCGTCGGGCTGCGCTGTTGATACCAGCCGGCCGCCGGTGCGCTGTATTCCGGCGTTGTTGTACAGCTGGTCGTTGTCGGGGTAGAGCATGATGTAGCTCACGGCGTCGGCCACAAGTGTCGACGACATGCCGGAGTTGTTGAGCATTTCGTTGAAGTTGCTGAACTTCTTGTATTGGAATGCCGGGCCGGTCACGGCGCGGAACTTGGCCGGCGGGGTGAGCACGGAGCAGCCGTAGAGCAGTCCGTTTGAGCATACCACGCGGTCTTCGGGCCTCACTTCGTCTGTGTTGACGGTGATTACTTCGCCGTCGATGTTCTCTGCCGTACCGTTCTTTATCTCACCCGGGAAGATGATTGATAGCGGATAGACGCAGCTGCGCATGATTTCCTGCATTGTCACCGAGTCTATTTCCTCTATCGAAGAGTAGCCGCCCTCACCCCAGTATTCGTTGAAGAAGTTCTGGAATGCTTCGTCTGTAGGGGCGAAGATGGTGTAGCCCATCGACGACAGTTCGCTCATCATCGTATAGTCCATCACGTCTCCCCACTCGCTGTCTATGTTTACCAGAGGGCTTTGGTGGTAGTGGTGGAACAGCGAGTCCGACGTCTGGAGCTCGCGTGTCTGTATGCTGTCATACGAATATACCTCGCTTTTGTCGTAGAGGCTCAGTATGCGGCTGTACTTGCCCGCGTTCTGCAGCTCGTCGTAGATGGTTTCGAGTGGTTTGAGCACGCGGTCTATCTTGTAGATGTAGCCGTTGCGCGCTATGCGCTCATATTCGGTCACGTTGGCGTTGGCCACGTTGAAGCCGCCGTCGCCTGTCCACCCTGTCTCAGGGTAGAAGTATTCGTAGTTTTCCTTTGCGTCGATTTGCTTCGTCTGGAACATGCGGTATGAGAACACCGGCAGCAAGCGCTCGTTGTGGTATACCTGAACGTTGCGCTTGCGGGTGTTGTCGTAGGCTGTCGAGATGGCGTCCTGGCTGCGCGTGCGGAACTTGTAATACAGTCCGGCGTTCAGGTTTAGCTCGTCGTCGGTGGCTCCGTCGCCCTCGTTGGGACGGAAGTTCACGAGTTTGTTTTTGTCGAAAGAGTAGTACAGTATGTGGAATCCTATGAGCTTCTTCACTTCATCCTTGTCTATCTGGCTGATGTCGGTTGTGCCATAGTTTTCCTGCAGGTATTGCGTCATGGCGTCGTCGTCGGGGGCCATGACGGTTAGTATCGACTTACCGTCGAGTATCGGCTGATACTCGGATATGTCCACACCTTTGAGGAATATGCTGTAGTTGCCTTCGTCTTGCAGCGTCTTGTATATCGAGCCTCCTATCCATTCGGGCGTCTCGAAGTACTCGTCCAAATCCGAGCATGAAGGTAACATCAAGCATGAAAGCAATAATATCCATATTGACTTTCTGATGAGTTTTAGTTGTTTCATATACGGTTTTTAATTATTTAGTATTTGGTTAGTTGCACACAGTGAGTGTGATCAGACTGCCGTTAGTTCTGTTTTTATGGTTGACAGATGTCGAAGTATGGGTTAGCTTGGCATTTGTGTTAATGCAAATATAGCTAAATTTTCAATATAAAGGTTAGGTGTGGTCTTGATTTATGCTTTCTTAACAACACTTTCCTTTCGTCGATTTGCCTTTGCTTACGGCTTTTCGTAAGTCGGCAACACGGCATGCTTATGGCATGCAATTTGGTCTGTTAGTCATGTTTTGCGCATTTTTGTTTTTGTTTTTAGTTATTTTTCTTGCTGCAAATTTATGTATTATGGTGAAATTTATGGTGGAAATTTTGTTTGTTTGGGGTAAATAATTCTTTTTGAGCCATAAAAACCATGAAAAACACGCCCTCCGTGCGTCTGCTTCCTGCGGGCGCGTGTTGCGGGCCGCTTGCTGCGAGGTGTGGCTGCCGGAAAGCCGGCGGGTTGGTTTGGCGGCAGTGCCGTAGGGTGCCGGGCACATGGCGGCGCGGTGGTTTTGGCCGATGGTGATGACAAGACGGCCCCCTCCGGGATGGCTGTAGTATCCTGGAGGGGGCTTTCGTCTTGTATGGTGACAGCCCCTGTGGTTCATCAGGGGCGTTCACCTCAATGCGGGCTGTGCTTGCCCGGCATGTCCGCCGAAGCGTCACCTGGCCACTTTGGTGGCTTTTGTCTTACCGTTGTCCATCCTGTCTATGCGTATGCTTACGCCCTTGGCTGTCTTTCCGGTCTTTATTCCGCCTATGGTGTAATACGTCGTCTCGCCTATGGCCGTCTCGCCGGTGGCGTTGCTTATGCCGTCGGCTATTTGGGCTGCGGCAGCTTCGCCCAGTCCGCCCATTTCGTTGGCCGCGCGCACAGAGTAGGTGGCGTCGGTATCATCGACGGTGTATGTGGGTTGTGTGGTGAAGTCAACCACCTTTCCGTCCTTGCATACAGCCCAGCAGAGCACATAGTCGCTCGGTTCCCATGTCAGGGTGGTGCCGTCTATGGTTACGTTCTTGGGTGCCGATGCCTGTTCGGTGGCCGATGTCGGATCCCAGTCGTCGTCGCCGCCCATCACGTTCTCAATCGTCAGCTGTGCCGCCTCGGCCGCAGTGAGCACGGGGTTGTTGGCGTGGCCGTCGCCGAAAGTCTTCTTTCGGTTGTCGAGGTTTATCACCGTTCCGCTGACCGTGGTCGAGTTGTATTCGGCAAAGCGTGCCGGCCAGCCGCCGCTCATCTCGTTCCAGCCTATGGCCGACGGCTGTGCCTCCATGCGCGTGTTGATGTAGAGGGCTATCGGAGTGCCGTCGCCCCATGGGCGCCCGAGCGTGTAGTTGCCGTCTATGCCGCCGGTCTCGCCCTTGATGGTGCAGCTGTTGAACACATAGCCATACTGCTTGGGGTTCGACGGGGCGCAGATGTAGCCCGAGCCGCAAACCATCAGCTCCACTTCGTTGTAGAATACGTCGCCCTTGCCGCACAGGAAGTCAGTGCGCCCGCGCAGGCGTCCGCCCTCAAAGTAGAAGCGTCCGCGGTCGTTGTTAGACAGGTAAGTGTCTTGGTAGCCCACAAGGCTCACGTCTTTGCAAACCGTCTTGTCTGATGCGTCTTCGAGTGCCCCGTTGCGCCCGCGGTCGTCTTTCATCCCGCTCTTTATGGTCAGGTCCTGTATGTAGGTGGCCGTGGCGTTCTTGCCGAGGTCTATCGTCTGGTTCTTGTGCAGGCCTTCGATGGGGCACGCCGGGCCGTACTGTCCTTCAACCTCTGTTTCGGGCAGTGTGTTTACGATGGATGTGTTGTCCATGTCCTCGCCTATTATCGACACGTTTGGCGTGGTTATGTGGGTTATCGGGCTTGGGTAGGCCACCCCGTCGGAACCCATGATGGTCTCTGTCTCGCTGGCCGGTATCACGTAATGGCCCTGTTTGATGAATATCCTGAAGCGCACCGAGGTGTCTTCGCGCTTCTCGGCTGCCGCTATGGCCTCGGTAAACGTGCCGTCGTCGGGCACTATGAAGTCGTAGAGTGCCTTGGATATGGCCGGGCGGGTCTTGGTGCTGAAGTTGATGGTGATGGCTTCGTCGACGGCGTTGCCCGTAAGGTCGGCAACGCTTCCGGCCGGCAGGGTGAACGTGTAGGGCGTAGAGTATTCCAGGCCCTTGTATTCAAATATCACAGTACGGCCCGATACGCTGGGCTGCAGTTCCGTCAGGCCGAGCGTGGCCGTGGCCCCGTCGGCCACCTTTACCTTCTCGTCGAACGTGAGTATTATCTTGCCGTTGGCCGAAGCGTTGGTGTTGCCCTCTTCGGGCACGGTCGACATCAGCCTTGGTGCAGTGCCGTCGTCTACCAGTTTCTCTGTCCCGGTGATGAATATGTCGGAGAGTGCAATGCCGTCGTTGTCGGATGTCGTTCCGCTTATGGCCGAGCTCTTGTCTGAAATCCAGCGCAGGTATACCGTCTTCTGGTTGTTTGCATCGGCCGGCAGGCTGAACTCCTTGTCCAGCCAGTGTTTGGCTCCCTCGATGTTGAAGCTGCCCACGGTGGTCCATTGCTCGCCGTCGAGCGAGTATTGCAGGTCTTGCTTGGTGTATGCGTTGTAGTTGTAGGCCATGGCGCTCTGCACCTTGATGTCTGTGAAGGCCTCGGCGTTGACCACGGTCTGCCAGTAGTAGTCGCCAAGCCCCGTGGTGCGCCAGTTCACTGCGGCGTTGCGGCCCTCGTAGCCGCCTGCCGCCTGCCAGCTCTTGTCGAGCCATCCGCTGGTCTCGCCGGCGGCGTTGCGCATCACGAGCGTTGCCGCGTCGTTGTCGGCCGACGCGAAGTCGGCCTTGCGGCTGTCGCTGCCCGGGGTGATGAAGTCCCATGCCGCAATGTAGTCGGTGGCCGAGAAGTTGGCCGTGAGCTCCCGGTCTTGGTCCATGGTGAGCGTTATCGAGGCCGATGTCTCGCCGTTGCTCCAGTTGGTGAAGGTCACTATCTTGTTTGACGAGGCTGTAAGCATCACGTCGGTGCCGTCTTCATACATGTTCTTGCCGTCTATTACGGTTGGCTCTGGTGCCATTGTCACCATGTAGTCGTTGCCGCCTCCCTCGATGTTGCACGTCAGCGCGTAGGTCTTCACGGGCTCGAAGTTGGCTTCGAGCGTGGTGTTTTCTGTCACGGTGAGGCTGAATTCGGTTTCGGTAGACACCACATTGCCCGAAGCGTCGGTCCAGTTTACAAACTTGTAGCCAAAGTTTCGGGTGGCGGTCACCTTCACTTCGGTGCCGTCGTCATACTCGTCGGAGGCCGGGTTTAGCGTCACCGTGCCGCCCTCGGCCGGGTTTGCCGTGGCCGTAAGGGTGTACTTGGCCACGTTCTCTATAGTGCCGCTCAGCGTGCCCTCGATGCGCACGTCGCTGAAGCCGCCCTCCTTGGCTGCCCCCACGCCCACGGTGGCCTGCAGGGTGAAGCCCTCGGCTGTGGTGAGCTTCTGTTGCTGTGCCTCGGTGAGCTCTATTTCAAAGCGGTTGGTGTAGTTGGCGTTGCCCCCAAACTTGTCGTCGGCCTGCGACTTGTTGTTGCGTGGGGCGGTGAAGTTGCCCAAGTCTTCCTTCGTTCCGTCGGGCAGCAGCGCGCTGACGGTCACTCCGTTCTCGGCGTCGGTGCCGAAGCGCTGTATGTATGCGCTCACTTTCGTTGGCGTGAACGACAGTCCGCGCGCTGGTGTCACCTTCCATTGGGCGGCCTGCGTCGTTCCCGATGGGCGCAGCTTCAGGAAGTTCACCTTCTCGCCGGCGTCGTTGGTGGCTTGGCCCGTGCTTGTGCCTGTCACCTCGATGTCGCCAAGGTCGACTGTAGCCAGCGAGAAGCCGTCGGCCGGGATGAGTGTTGTCACTTTGTCGTAGTCGGCCTGTGTGTTGAAGTCCCAGGCCACTGTGGCCGGTTCCTTGTCGTAGGTCTGAGCCTGCGACGGCAGCAACCCTGCCACGCATAGCACAGCTACGGTGAGCCTTAGTAGTCTTTTTCTCATGTTTCTTTAGTTTTTAGTTATTGTTATTTTGGTTTGGTGTGGCATTGCTTGCTGTTGCCGGCTGTTGCCGGCGCTATGCGGCAGCCGTTGCGGGCGGCGACGGGCGGGGTGGGGGCGGCCGTCTTTGTCCGCCCCCACCGTTGCCGTTGTCGAGCCGGTGGCAGTGCCGGGTGTCACCTGCGCGTCACTTTGCGCACGCTCTGCCTGCCGTCGGCATATTTGGTTACCATTATGTAAACGCCCTTGCCAGGGGTTGCGGTCTGCACGCCCTGCAGGTTGTAGTAGCTTACCGATGCCGGTTGGCCGAGCGCAATGTCGTCGATGCCGCTGCTCAACTGTGCCACCTTGCCCTCGATGACAACGTTGGCTATGGCCGTTTGCTTGCCCGCATTCACATTATATATATACAGCAGCAAAGAGCTTTCGCCGGTGCCGGCCGTCATGTCGGTGGTTGGCTGCGAGAAGTCGGTATACCATCCCGACTCCTGCTTGTTGCGGTTGATGTCGCCTCCGGTCACTATGGCCGTCTCGGTGTCGTTGCATTGCCATGCAAGGTCGAACACTCCGCTGTCTGTGCCTATGCGCGACAGCATCACCCTGACGGCTGTCGGCGTGAAGTAGATGCCGTTGGCCGGTGTCACCGAGAACCTGATGCGGTTGGCCGACGAGGCTGTCGACTGCTTCTCGGCCGACGTCAGCTCGGTCATTGTCGTGCCGTTGATGTTGCGGGTGCCGTCGGGCGTGAGGTTAGAGCCAATCTCCATTGATGTCGATTCTATGTATTCAGCCAGTCCGCCCGACACGGTAGCCTCTTCCGTCGAGCCAGAAGAGAGGGCCCATGTTATTGTTCCCGAGCCCAGCTCCTCAAGGTCGTCGGGGTTGGCGGGCAGGTCATCGGGCAGGTTGATGGCCTCTACCACAGTGCCGTCGGTCTTGGTGTATTGCGGGTAATACTCCTCGACGGCCTCTATGGCGTCGGCGTTGCCGGCCAGCATTATGTCTTGCACGATGCTGTTGGCATAGACCTCTATGTTGGTATAGTATTTCGCAGGGTCGAGAGTGGTGGCCGTGGCGTCGTCGGGGTTGGCCGGGTCAAGCCCGTTGGCCCGCTCCCAAGTGTCGGGTATTCCGTCGTTGTCTTCGTCGAAAGCCTCAGGCCGCGAGGCTCGGTCGAGCGAATAGCCTCCCTGGTCGGCCACGAGGTCGAGCATGCCGGCGCGTTTTGTCACCGAGCCGCTGTAGGTGGCCGTGCCGGCGTAGGCCTCTTCGGCATAGCGTGCGTCCTGCATGTCGCGGCTGAGCGACGCCCCGGCGTAGAGGCGCACCTTCTCGTAGGCCGTCTCGGCGCTGTGGGTGGTCACGGTGCCGGCCTCTATGGGGGCGTCGAGGCGCACGCTGACGGTGGCACCGGCACCCATGCCATACATGCCTGCCTTGTCGGTGAATGTCTGGCGCCCATCATCATAGGTCACGCCCTGCCAGTCGTAGTTGGCCCCATAGCCGTCTACGTAGTTGCCGTCGATGTAATATCTCGACTTCATGCCTATCAGTTCGTCGGGCGCCCCTTCGCTGTTGCCCGAGCTGGCCGTAGAGCATTCGGTCACACGGTCTTTGTGCGACGTGCCTGGCCCGGCCTTGTAGTAGTTGTTTACCATGTTGACAAAGCCGCCCCCGGGACCGCCGTAGCATCCGCCCGTGCCCCAGTTGTAGATGAGGCAGTTGCGGAAGTCTACGCGCTCGGCCATCACCGTGTTGTCGTATTCGTCCTGGTCGTATCCGTCCCATGCGTAGCGTGCGCCGTTGAAGCGCGGCGAGCGGTTGTTGAGGTGGGCCAGGAAGTTGTGGTGAAACGATGCCCCCTTGCCGCCCCAGATGCCTCCGTAGCCGTGGGCGCCCTTGTTGTGGCCGGCGTTGTTGAGCGCCTCGGCCACCGTGCACCACTGCATGGTGAAGTCGCGGTTGTCGTAGAACGATGCCACCTCGTCGATGCTCCAGCTGAACGAGCAGTGGTCGAGCATTATGTTGCGGTGGTGGCGCGTCCAGGTGGCGTCGGCTCCGTCGTTGACGTCGCGCTCCTGCCCCCGGCGGAATCGCACAAACCGCACTATGATGTTGTCGCCGTTGTATTCAACGGTGTAGTAGCGCAGGGTTATGCCCTGCCCGGGGGCTGTCTGACCGAGTATTGTCGTGTTGCCGCCGATGTTTAGGTTGCGTTCCAGTTCTATCACTCCGCCCACGTCGAACACCACAATCTTCTTGTCGTTTCCGCTGACCGCCTCGCGCAGGCTGCCCTCGCCGGAGTCGTTGAGGTTGGTCACGTGTATCACTTTTCCGCCGCGCCCACCGGTGGTGTAGCGCCCATGGCCCTCGGCTCCGGGGAAAGCCGGTGCCTGCGCCATGCTGATGCCGGCAATGGCCGAAGCGGCCAATGTCAGCGCAAGTCTTGTTTTTTTCATTTCCTTATAGATAGTTTTAGTTATCGATAACTTTACGTATGGCCTGCCCTTGGCAGCGGCTTGCGGCTGTCGGGGCCCGCCTTTAGGCTCGGGGCCTTAGGTTTGCCTGTGGATTGTTGGTAGACAGGTGTATTTTAAGCACACAAAATGTCTTGGTGCAAAGATAATGCTTTTTTTGCAACAATGGCTTTTTTTCGGGCTGTTTTTCTCGTCTTGCGCCGTTTGCGCATGGTTTTGCGCCATT